>JBEIHA010000368.1:0-3177 GCA_040381635.1 Pseudobdellovibrionaceae bacterium | reverse complement strand
CTGCGCATACGCGACGCTGTCCAGGATGTCGGATTGGTCGTCGCCCTCGGCCAGATCTTCTTTGGCTTCCTTAACATATCCTCGCGATTTCGAAAAATCATCTTCGGCCAAAATATCGAAATGGCCAGCGTAACCCTCTTCGATTTTTTGCTCCAGCTTGGCGATCTCTTCGCTGGGATTCGCACTTGCCGCAATATCGGCTTTTTTAACGCTTGAGCAACCGATCATCACGGCGGACAAGGCTAGAATCGGTAATGCGATCATCTTTTTCAGCTTCATTCGGTAGTTCTCCTTAGAAAAGTTCAATTCACGAGAACCCTGAAAGCGAAACATGTGCCAGCGGGACATTTCATCTCGCGGGACTTCGGCGGGGCTTTGAATGAAAGATGGGGCGCGTAAGGACCTTTTGTGAAGAAAAAGGTCCTTAATTACTCGTTCGTTAATGCGCTTTGCTTCGCTCACTGATCGCGGCTTGGGCCGCGGCCAAGCGTGCAATCGGCACGCGGTAAGGCGAACAACTTACGTAGTCCAGCCCAACCCGGTGAAAGAATTCGATCGAAGCCGGATCACCACCGTGCTCACCGCAAACTCCGAGCTTGATCTTCGGCGAAGTCTTACGACCCTTTTCGATCGCCATTTCCACCAATTGGCCAACACCTTTTTGATCGATGGACTGAAAGGGATCCGCATCAAAGATGCCTTCGCTGACGTAAGTGGCCAGAAAACGGCCGGCATCGTCACGCGAAATTCCAAGTGTTGTCTGCGTCAGATCATTCGTTCCGAAGCTAAAGAATTGAGCGTGCTCGGCGATCTTGTCTGCTTGCAGGGCCGCGCGTGGAAGTTCGATCATGGTGCCGATCAAGAATTCGAATTTACAATTGCGCAGACGTTGCACGCGCAAAACTTCGTCTTCGATCAGACTCTTTAGCCGCTTCAACTCGCTATCGGTGGCCACCAGGGGCACCATAATCTCGGGGACTAGGGAGTGACCCTTTTGAATCAGTTCAACGGCGGCTTCGGCAATGGCCTTAGACTGCATCTGGTAGATTTCCGGGTACGTGATCGCTAAGCGGCAACCGCGGTGGCCGAGCATGGGGTTCAGCTCTTTAAGATTGCGGATTTTGTTACGCAACTTATCTGCGGACGTGTTCAAGCGTTTGGCAAGTTCCATGATCTCGTCTTCGCCGTGGGGCAGGAATTCATGAAGAGGCGGATCGAGCAAGCGAATCGTCACCGGAAAGCCCTTCATCTCTTCGAACAGACCGACAAAGTCCGCGCGCTGCATGGGAAGCAAACGCTCAAGCGCTTCGATGCGCTCTTCGGTTGTTTCACTCATAATCATTTCGCGCATCACATCGATGCGTTCACTGCCGAAGAACATATGTTCGGTACGGCAAAGGCCAACCCCCTCCGCCCCAAATTTACGGGCGACGGCGGCGTCTTTGGGAGTGTCCGCGTTGGCGCGAACACCTAAGCGGCGTTTCGCATCTGCCATCTTCATCAGCCGCGCAAAATAATCATCCAGCACGGGTTCGATCGTTTTGACTTCGCCCAAGAAAACTTCACCGGTCGATCCGTCGAGAGTGATCATGTCACCCTCTTTCAAAACGTAGCCCTTCACGCGCATTTCTTTTTTACGATAATCGACGTCGATTTCGCCACAACCGGCTACACAGGTCTTACCCATTCCGCGAGCGACGACGGCCGCGTGCGAAGTCATCCCCCCACGCGTGGTGAGCACGCCCTGCGCTTTCACCATACCTTCGATGTCTTCAGGGCTGGTTTCGATGCGCACCAAAATCGTCTTCTTACCTTTTTCGGCCCAGGCCACCGCGTCTTCCGATGAGAAAACAATAGCGCCTGTTGAACCACCCGGGCTTGCGGGCAAACCCTTCGCTAGAAGCGTCTTCGCACCCTTGGGATCAAGGCTTGGATGCAAGAGCTGATCTAGGCTTGAAGCACTGATGCGCAACAGAGCTTCGTCATTGGTGATCAATTTTTCGTCGATCATGTCACACGCGATTCGCAAAGCCGCTTTCGCTGTGCGTTTGCCATTTCGAGTTTGAAGCATCCACAGCTTCGAGTTTTCAATGGTGAACTCGATGTCTTGCATGTCCCGGTAATGGGATTCTAACTTGTTATAAATGGTGACCAAGTCTTGATATGCCTTGGGCATCAGTTCTTCGAGAGACTTCGTCCCTTTTTCTTTCGCGTCGATTTTGGTGAGCGAATTCGGCGTACGAATTCCGGCGACCACATCTTCACCTTGGGCGTTCACCAAAAATTCACCGTAGAAAGCCTTTTCGCCAGTCGACGGATTGCGCGTGAACGCCACGCCCGTCGCGCAGTCTTCACCCATATTGCCAAAGACCATCGACTGCACATTGACGGCCGTGCCCCAGCTTGATGGATAGCCATACATGGCGCGGTAAGTCTGCGCGCGCGAAGAGTTCCAGCTTCTGAAAACCGCAGAGATCGCTCCCCACAACTGATCGAAGGGATCATTTGGAAAGCTTTTGCCCGTGGATTCTAAGATTTGTTTCTTATACTTCGTGCACAGCGACTTTAAGTCTTCGCTGGTGAGGTCCGTGTCCAGCTTGTAATGCTTGGCTTCTTTAATGTCTTCCAAAACAACTTCGAGCAGCGAGGTGTTCATTCCCATAACGACGTTCGAATACATGGAAAGAAATCTTCTGTAGGAATCCCAAGCGAAGCGCGGATTGTTCGATTGCCTGGCCAAACCCTCGACGGTCTGTTCGTTTAAGCCCAAATTCAAAATGGTGTCCATCATTCCGGGCATCGAGGCCCTGGCGCCCGAGCGCACGCTGACTAACAAGGGATTGGTGACATCGCCAAATTTTTTCCCCAGAAGTTTCTCAACCTCGCCCATGGTTTCCAAAACTTTCGCCTTCAACGCTTCTGGGAGCTTTTCGCCGTTGTCGTAAAAGGCCTGGCAAACTTCCGTTGAAATCGTGAAACCGGGTGGCACCGGCAAACCCAGCGAAGTCATTTCAGCTAAGTTGGCGCCCTTGCCACCAAGGATGTTCTTCATGCCTGCGTTGCCTTCGCTTCGTCCGGCCGAGAAAAAGTACACGAACTTGTCGGGCATTTTAAGATCTGAACCCTTGCTCTTCGTCACGTTTGAAACTTCCTTCATGAAAAATCTCCTCGATGAGG
>JBEIHA010000367.1:0-3180 GCA_040381635.1 Pseudobdellovibrionaceae bacterium | reverse complement strand
GATCCTTTGCTGAAGTCCTCCCTCAAAAACTCAAGTAAAAAACCAGTTGCCGTGCGCAAGCCTTCCCGCCGATTTTCATAAGCACGATGGCTGTTCGCGTTGAGGTTGTCAGTTTCTGCCTCGAAGCAACAGTTCCGCTCGCAAACAGACCCCAGCTGGCCCATTCCGGCTGCACGATAGGCGAAGTTTCTTTGGGTTGATGACGAATTGCGCAATAATGGTCCTTATTGTGCGCCACGCGCGAAAAATAAGGGCCCGATCGTGGACTCGTTAAGCCCGATTTCGTACAGTTTCTCCCATGGTACAATCAGGCATCGTCATTCTGGATTTCGGTTCGCAATACACTCAATTGATCGCCCGGCGTTGCCGCGAGCTCGGGGTGTTTTCTGAGCTTATGTTGTTCGATACTCCGCTCGAGGAAATCAAAAAACGAAATCCCGTCGGCATTATTTTGTCCGGTGGTCC
The DNA here is from genome assembly GCA_040381635.1 of Pseudobdellovibrionaceae bacterium. Lineage (GTDB taxonomy): Bacteria > Bdellovibrionota > Bdellovibrionia > Bdellovibrionales > UBA1609 > JALHOQ01. The sequence continues at coordinate 2,715 of JBEIHA010000367.1, read as the reverse complement.
GAGCAGCGTGGACGATCCCCAAGCGCCCTTAAGGGACGTCAAAGAACTGATGGCAATCGCGCCTGTGCTCGGCATTTGCTACGGCATGCAATTGATCGCCGATAAGCTCGGCGGCAAAGTCGAGCGGGCCGCGAAACGGGAGTACGGATTTAATCAAGTGAATTGGAGCGAGCACTTAGGCCCATGGCCACAATCCCAAAAAGTTTGGATGAGCCACGGCGACGTGATCACCAAAGTCCCGCCGGGCGCGCGCATCGTAGCAAAAAGCGGCAATGATCATCCGGCCGCCATGGTGGGGGATCGATTTTGGGCCGTGCAGTTTCATCCCGAAGTGGCGCACACCGAAGGCGGCACCGACTTCGTCCGAAGTTTTCTGTTCGATTTCTGTAAAGCGAAAGAAAATTGGTCGCCCCATTTGATCACCGAACATTTGCTAAAAGACATCAAAGACCGGGTCGGTAAAGAGCAAGTTTTGTGCGCCTTAAGTGGCGGGGTAGACTCGACGGTGACCGCCACATTGCTCACGCGCGCTCTGGGTCCAGACCAGGTGAAATGCGTTTTTGTCGATAACGGTTTGCTGCGCAAAAACGAATTCGAAAATGTGCAGACTTTGTACAAAGAATTGAAGCTCAACGTTCTTGGCTATGACGCCCGCAAAGATTTTATGTCCCAGCTGAACGGAGTCGAAGACCCCGAGACCAAGCGCAAAATCATTGGCCGCGAATTTATCACCGTGTTTAAAAAAGCCTTCGCGCAAGTGGGCGAATGCCAATGGCTGGCTCAGGGGACCTTGTATCCCGACGTGATCGAATCCGTATCGCCGCGCGGGACCAGCGTGACCATTAAATCTCACCACAACGTGGGCGGATTGCCCAAAGATTTGGGTCTGAAGTTGATTGAACCCTTAAGGGAATTGTTTAAGGACGAAGTCCGTAAGATCGGCGCTGACTTGGGGATCCCTAAGAAATTCTTGTGGCGTCATCCCTTTCCCGGGCCGGGATTGGCCATTCGTTTGATCGGCCCCATCAACGAAGAAGATCTTCACATTCTAAAAGAAGTCGACGCGATCTACATCGGCGAGCTCGAAAAAAACGGTCTCTACGATAAAATTTGGCAGGCCTTCTGCGTCCTTCTTCCGGTCAAAACGGTAGGGGTTCAAGGCGACAACCGCACCTATGATAAAGTGGTGGCGTTAAGAGCAGTGACCAGCTCGGACGGTATGACCGCCGATTGGTATCCCTTTGACGCTAAGTTTATGGCGCATGTTTCCAACCGCATCACCAACGAAGTTCGCGGGGTGAATCGCGTGGTCTATGATGTGACTAGTAAGCCACCGGGAACCATCGAATGGGAATAGCGTAATAGTATGTCCGACATAGTTCCGCCCTCTGGCAACACCTCCAGCTTTGTTCATTTGCACGTGCATTCGCAGTACTCTTTGCTCGAAGCCACTTGTCGCGCCAAAGAGATCGCGAAAAAGGCGGCAGCCTTCGGTCAGCCGGCGGTGGCGCTCACCGATTATGGCAATATGTTCGGCGCGATCGAATTTTATTTTGCGTGCAAGGATGCCGGTGTTAAACCTCTTGTAGGTCTTGAAGTGTTTATCGCGCCGAAATCCCGTTTGGTGAAAGGCGAAGACAAAGAAGCCGCGTCCCAACCCACGCGCCGTTTGGTTTTGCTCGCACAAAATTACGACGGTTATCGATCGCTCTGTAAGTTGTCCTCGATCGGGTATCAAGAAGGCTTCTACTATCGTCCGCGGGTGGATTACGAAACTCTTGCCGCCAACAATCAAAACATCCTGGCCTTAAGCGGCGGCTTGATGGGTGAAGTCCCCTGGACCCTATTGAACAAGGGGCCGGAAGCCGCGCTCGAAAAGATTGAAGCGTTTAAGAAAATCTATGGCGACCGCTTTTATCTCGAGCTGAATCGTCCGGGTGTAAAGGCCTGGGATCAGGTCAATCAATTCTTGCTGGAAGCTTCCGAAAAAACCGGCGTTAAGACGGTGGCATCCAATGATATCCACTACATTTCTAAAGAAGACCAACTGGCTCAAGAAGTTCTGATTTGTATCGGCACCAACAAAACTTTGCAGGATGAAGGTCGCTACAAATTAGGAAGTGATCAATTCTACTTCAAGGGTTCCGACGAAATGCGGGCCCTTTTCCGCGATCTGCCCGAAGCTTGCGATCGAACCTTAGAGGTCAGTGAACGTTGCGATCTGAAGTTCAATCTGAAGGACGCTAAGGGCGCGCCCATCTATCACTTGCCTTCCTATCCAACGACCGAAGGTCTAACGGTCGACGATGAGATCAGAAATTTGAGCTTAAAGGGGCTCGAACGCCGCTTCCACGAGGCCGCGCACCGCAATGAGGCCGTACCAGAAGCCAATAAACAAATGTATTACGATCGTCTGGACTTCGAGCTGGGCGTCATAGGCAAAATGGGGTTCAACGGTTACTTCCTCATCGTTCAAGATTTTATCGGCTGGGCCAAAGAGCAAGGCATTCCGGTAGGACCCGGGCGGGGATCGGGAGCCGGTTCATTGGTCGCCTTTTCTTTAAGAATCACCGATCTTGATCCGATGCCTTACAATCTTTTGTTCGAGCGATTCTTAAATCCCGAACGTATCAGCATGCCCGATTTCGATATCGATTTCTGTCAGGAACATCGCGGTCGAGTGATTGATTACGTGACGCAAAAATATGGGCGCGG
>JBEIHA010000366.1:0-3194 GCA_040381635.1 Pseudobdellovibrionaceae bacterium | reverse complement strand
GGTCGTCGGTTCGATCACGTCTTGAGTGTCGCGGCGTCGGACAATCAAGATGCGCCCGCTGATTTTTCTAACTACGGGCACGAAACAGTGGACGTTTTTGCTCCTGGTGTTGCGATCGTCTCGACCTATCCGCAGGGCCTGACCGAAAAGGGTCGCGCGCCTTACGCGACGATGTCCGGGACTTCGATGGCGGCGCCCTATGTTTCAGGGATCGCCGCTTTGATGATGGCGGCTAACCCTTCACTGATCGGCAATGCTAAGGAAGTGATTCGCTTGATCAATGAAACCGCCGACACCAATGAAACTTTGATCGGCAAAGTGGCTTCCAACGGACGCATCAATGCTTACAAAGCAGTGACCGCTCAATTGGCTGGTCCGAAGCCATCACCCGTATGGCAGACCCAAAGCAAGAAGATCAGCCAGCGCGGTTTCAATACCGATCTCGTGGACATCCGTCATGAAATCAAAATTGAAGGTGCCAAAGCGATCAAGGTGCACTTCGATTTCATCCAGATCGAAGAACCCTACGACAGCATTTACATTTACGACAAAGACTACCGCTTGATCTCGACGGTCGAGAAAAACATGGTCGATGACTTCTGGTCACCGGCGATCCCAGGCGATGTGGTCTACGTGCGCTTCGTGAACTCGCTTCTACAGCAAGTGAAATCTATGCCTATAAAAATGTCTTCGGAAAGCGCCTGCGTTTCGCGTGGAGCGAGCAGCGTTGAAAGAGACGGCGACAACTACAGGTGCGAAGTGGATTCTGAAGAAGGGTCGGACAGCGGTGGATCGAAGAAGTACACGTCTTTCAATTCGGAAGGCTTTAGCATCGATCAAGTTTCGTACGTTACCGAACCTCTACAGGCCTCCACTGATTCGAGAAGGGAATAGGATCATGAGAAAAACCAATTTGCTCCAGACACTATTAGTTTTGACGGTTCTCTCGAGTCTAGCGTGCACACAAACGGTGATTCTGTTTAAGCCGAAGCCGAATATCGATCCGATGCCGACTCAATCCGCTTGTCCGCAAAAGGATGAAGACGACCCCAAGGCCAAAGAGCAGTGGTCGTTAGCCCAGCTAGGTATCACGCCGGAAGTTCTGAAATCAGGTGCGGTCGGTGGCAACGCCAATGTGCGCATCGCGATCCTCAGCACCGGGGTAGATTACAATCACGAAGACCTGTGCGGCCAGGTCGCGATCAATAAAGCCGAGATCACTCAGAAAGCCGCGGGCGACAAACCCGATGTGGATCGTAAGGATGACGACGGGGACGGTTTGGTCGACAACGTGGTCGGCTACGATGTGGTTGATGGCGATGGGTTTGCCTACGACCGCCACGGCGCAGGCACCGCGGTCGCCGGGATCATTGCGGCCAATCAGCGCAATGGTTTGGGTATCGCCGGCGTAATGAAGCAAGTGACCTTGTTGCCGGTGCGCTACATCGACAACAACGGGCAAACTTCGGTAGGTGCGCTGTCTGCGGCCATCGACGCGGCTTTAAAAATGAAGCCGCACGTTGTGTTTTTGCAAACGGCGCAAATTCAATTGGGCGGACACGAACAAAATCCCGGTCAGATCGCCGATGAGTTGGGCTTGTTAAGAAGTTACTTCAATCGTTTGAAAGCCGCCAACATCCCAGTGATCGTCGGGGCGGGCGATGATATGTCGCAATTCGGATCTTCCGAAATGGACAAGATGCTTCGCTCTTACGACAACGTTTTGGTTGTCACCGCGTTGGACAAAGAGGGACGTCGTTCCTTATTGGCTAACGTGCACAATCAAGACGTCGTAACCGCAGCGCCTGGCGAAGGCATCGTGTCGCTGAAGCCCGGTAACCGCTACACCGAGGTGAACGGCACGGCCTATGCGGCCGCGCACTTGACCGCAGCGGTGGCCCTAGCCCGCGCGCAGCTTGCGGATAAGTTAGAAGTGACCAAGATCATCAATGCATTGGTGTCGGCTCGGGGCAGCGAACCTGACGTGGCGCTGGAGCGCGATACGCGTGGCGGAACTCGTCTTCAAATCGTAAAGTTTTTGACAGAAATTAAAGGTCTTTAGTCATCCGAGGGGTGGAGGGGTGCGGCCGGCTCTTAAGGGAGCCGGCTTTTTTTGGTTTGGTTGCCAGTCTCCTAAAGCAGTTAAATACCAACTAGCCTTTCGAAACGAGCCAGTTAACTCGGGTCGCCGCTGGCCGCGAGCCAGCTTTATTTGGTTGAATCCAACCGGTTCAAGGATAGCCCGTCTATTTCAGACGGTAGCCACTAGTCGATCACGGGTTGCCGCTTGCCGTCCGTCGCCGAGGCTGCCAACCAGCCTTTCGACGCAAGCCATGATTTCGGTTTGCTTAGGTATTCGGGCAGCGGTTTTTTGTTTTTTCGCCATTCTTGAAGAATTGGCCCGACGTTCCTACCTAGAAGCGCCTTCCATTCATTGAAGTGTTGGCTTGAAGAAAACTTGTCATTGTAAGGTATCAAGTTTTCGTGCTTCGCTTGATTGAGAAGCACGTAAGCGAGCGTGTTCTTCATCTGTGTAGGGTTCTGCAGCACTCGAAGATGGTAGCGCCCGGCGAACACCTTACCTTTGCCACCAAGCTTCTTTCGGACTGCTTTAGCGAAGCTCGTGCCGAAACTGTTCATGCCTGCGGCGAGTGCTTGATTGTCCGCGCACTCCACTAACAAATGTAGATGGTTGCCTTGAATCGAATAATGTAGAACGCGCAAGCCTTTGGCCTTTGCTTTAAGAAGGGCCGCCGTGAACTGTTCGTGCATATGTTTTGTGCGCAGCCCACTTAATCCCGGTGCCAGTCTGATTGTGATGTGTAAAGGCTTTTTAAAGTCCACCTTTTCACGAGCCCCATGCGCCACCGTGCCGCTGAGATTCTTCCGACCAGCGCCTTTACGCCTGCCACCCCATCCTTTTACTTTTTTAAATTCGAGTTGAATGGCTTTCTTCATGACGTGAACGCTATTTTATTAAAGGTGCCAAATCAAGATATTTTGCTTGGCTTGGGTATTTTTATTCGTAATGGCGAGGGGATTTCGTCTTCGATGGGCCGATCTTTTTGGCGCGTAGATTTTCCGTCCTTCTATGAAGAAGTCGTCAAGTCAAAAACACTTCGGCCCCGTGCAGGCGTGCTTTGCTTGCGATTAGGTCTCTTTGGTTTACGGACAGCTAATACAAATGCCGACTG
>JBEIHA010000365.1:0-3197 GCA_040381635.1 Pseudobdellovibrionaceae bacterium | reverse complement strand
CTTTTCGCCGTTGTCGTAAAAGGCCTGGCAAACTTCCGTTGAAATCGTGAAACCGGGTGGCACCGGCAAACCCAGCGAAGTCATTTCAGCTAAATTGGCGCCCTTGCCACCAAGGATGTTCTTCATGCCTGCGTTGCCTTCGCTTCGTCCGGCCGAGAAAAAGTAAACGAACTTATCGGGCATTTTAAGATCTGAACCCTTGCTCTTCGTCACGTTTGAAACTTCCTTCATGAAAAATCTCCTCGATGAGGGGTACGGCGCGCCTCTTAAAAATTCTTAAGTTTGTCTTGGACGTAATGCTTTAGTTGATCGATGGAAATCCGGTCTTGGGACATTTGGTCGCGGTGACGGACGGTGACCTTTTGATCTTCCAAGGTGTCGAAGTCGATCGTCGCGCACAAAGGGGTGCCAATTTCGTCTTGGCGGCGGTAGCGTTTGCCGATGGAACCGGTTTCGTCGTAGTCGGCATCCATATCCAGGGCGAAATCGTCGCGCAGTTTATTGCCGATCTCTTGCAACGGCGGTTTTTTAGACAGCGGCAAGAAGGCAATTTGTACGGGGGCGAATTCGGGCCTAAAGCCCATGACCACGCGCACGTCGCCGTCTTTCTCTCCGTCCGCGGGGGCGCCGACTTCTTCGCGGTACACATCACACAACATCGCCAAAGCCAGACGGTCGCAACCGACCGCGGTTTCAATCACGTAAGGAATAAACTTTTCTTTATTGGCTTCATCGAAGTATTCGAGCTTTTTGCCCGAGAATTTCTGATGCTGGCTTAAGTCGAAGTCCGAACGGTTGTGAATGCCTTCGATTTCATTCCAGCCGAAAGGGAATTGGTATTCCACGTCCACAGCGGCCTTCGCGTAATGGGCCAATTTTTCGTGGGGCTTGAAGCGCAACTTTTCTTCTTTGAAGCCGATGCGCGTGAAGAAGGCGCGGCGCTCGTCACGCCATTTTTCATACCACTCAACGTCCGTGCCGGGCTTTACAAAATACTGCATTTCCATCTGTTCGAATTCGCGGGTGCGGAATGTAAAATTGCCCGGAGTAATTTCGTTACGGAAGGATTTGCCGATTTGAGCGATACCAAAAGGAATTTTTTTACGCATGGACGTCGCGACGTTTTCGAAGTTCACGAAAATGCCCTGCGCCGTTTCGGGGCGCAAGTAAACGACGTTGGCCGCGTCTTCCAAAGGACCCATAAAAGTTTTGAACATCAAATTGAAATTGCGCGGTTCAGTCACGTCGGTGGACCCGCAGCTGGGACAAGTCACTTTGTCGTTCACTAAGGCGGTATCGCTACGAAAACGATTGCGACATTTTTTGCAATCCACCAAAGGATCCGAAAAACCATCCACATGGCCCGAGGCCTTCCAGACCGTGGGGTGCATCAGGATCGAAGCGTCCAAACCGACGATATCCTGGCGGCGGGTCATGGCCTTCCACCACGCCATTTTCACTTTGAATTTAAAGTTGGCACCGAGCGGACCGTAGTCCCAACAGGAGTTCAAACCCCCGTAGATTTCGCTGCTCTGAAAAATAAAACCGCGACGTTTGCAAAGCGAGACCAGAGTGGACAAATCTTCGAGATACTTCACGGTCATTTTGTCTGACAAAAGAGGCTCCTCACTAGAGATGTAGATGAGGGTTACCCCCACCGCGAAAAAGAGTCAATTTCTTGGTTTTTTAGGTCTCAGGAGCCTTTAGAAATCTTGTACGATTCCGTTTGACTCTTGATGGCCGAAAAGGCCGCTTCCATAAAGGGGCGAGCCCCAGTGTCGACCCTCTGCAAGGATTCGTGAAGAGCCTGCTCACAGAGTTCAAGAGAACTGCCTGCAGGAAGACCCAAGACTTCGTAGGCATCCCAGGATTCACCATTGTAATTGAAAATCACATTGAGAGGTCTTTCACCCAAACTCAGCGGCGTCCCGTTGGCCGGGGGCTGTGCGCCTTCGATTTCGGGCGATGCTGTCGATGGACTACGACCTGTCGCTGCTTTTGGAGCACCCTGGCCGCGCAACTTCAATAGCATACGCTTGCGCGGTCTTTTGCGCAAAATAAGAAAGGCCGCCAAGAAAAAGACGGCGGTGTAACAGAGTAACAGATCTTTTGGTTGCACGAGGGCGCTAAAGCCTCCTATAGAAAATGATAACAGTTTTGGGTTTAAAAAGATATGACCTGGGTCCCGAACTGAACCACCACGAAAGCCTTTTAGGAGCCCAAACATGAACCCCTTTCAGCAACAAGCCGCCATCCCCGGAGTCGAAAAAATCATTGCCGTGGGAAGTGGCAAAGGCGGTGTCGGAAAAAGCACGGTCGCGGTCAATTTAGCCATCGCTCTGCGTGACCGCGGGCTGAAGGTCGGGTTACTTGACGCGGACATTTACGGACCAAGTTTGCCGCGTATGCTTGGCGCCTTAAACCAACGTCCAGAAGTCAGCGATGACAAAAAAATCCAGCCCATCGTACGCTACGGAATCAAGACCATGAGCCTCGGCTATTTGGTCGACGAACAACAAGCCGCTGTCTGGCGCGGACCGATGCTTTTCAAAGCGATGGATCAATTTTTTCGCGACGTGGACTGGGGCACGCTGGATTACTTGATCATCGATCTGCCTCCTGGAACCGGTGATGTGGGACTGACGATGGCGCAGAAGGTTCCGGTCCACGGCGCATTGCTGGTTTGCACTCCACAAAATGTTGCCTTGGCCGACGCTAAAAAAGCGATCGATATGTTTGAACGCACCAATGTTCCTCTGATGGGCGTGGTGGAAAATATGGCTTACTTGAAAACCCCGGACGGTGAAAAAGTGCAGCTTTTCCCGCGTGGCGAACTGGACGGCTACTTGGACGTGCGCAAAATTCAAAAACTCGCCGTGATTCCATTTTATCCTGAGATCGGTCTAAGTGCCGAGGCCGGAGTGCCCGTGGGTGAAAGCCACTCAGGCGACGAGCAAGCTAAGGTCTTTGAAGAACTAGCGGCGCGCGTGGTGGCGTCTAACTGACCTAGGCTAGCGGCGGGCCAACTTAATGTCTTGCACATATGCGCAAATTGGCGGACAATTTGCGCATATGATTGCGAGATTAGTTGATCCGTCGAAATCTCAAAGTTTTTTTCTTTTCGGGCCCAGGGGTTCGGGGAAATCAACTTTATTGAAATCTTTGTTCACAAACGAAGAAGCGCTCTGGATCAATCT
>JBEIHA010000364.1:0-3208 GCA_040381635.1 Pseudobdellovibrionaceae bacterium | reverse complement strand
GCGGGATTTTTCCGCAATAACGGACTTCTGTTTACCGACTTCAGTAAGTCTCCTAAAATCTTGTTTGACGATTTAGCCACTTCGGACCGCGCCAGTTATTTGGAGAACTGGAAGGCTCGGCCGGGATCCGGTCGCGAATGGAACGTGGGCTACGTGCGCTCGGTAAGCGACGAGTCGTTGAACGACTACGGTTCGGGAATCGAAGATCTGCACGCGCTCTTCCGGCGTGCCCCCGAAGTGAAGCGTTGTCTTTCGCGCCGAGCTTTTGAATACATGGTTTCAGAAAACCAAACCATCGATGCGGGCTACTTGGATTTCCTCGCCGAGGAATTTACCCGGCGCTCGGCGGCGAATTCGGCGGAGGCTTTCAAGTGGCTGGTGAAGACCTTAGCTCTCAGCAACAGCTTCAGCGAACCTGATCTAGTCCCTGAAGAATGTTATGACCGCCGACCGGGATCCGCTCCGGGTTCCGCTCCCCCTTGTCGGGTCGCCTTTCTTTTTGAACGCAATTGTGTGTCTTGCCATGCTTCGACGTCCGGGCCGGGGCGTTTGAACTTGGCGAACTGGATCACCTTGGCCGACGGCACGAAAACCTTTCCCCATCTGGATCGCACGGGCACACAGCGGCCCGCGCGCGAAACCTTTGAGCGGATCTCCGAGCGCTTGACCACGTCAGATGAAAACCGGCGCATGCCGTTGGGTTCTTTTATGACTAGCCAAGATCGCCAAGAGCTTTACCTCTGGATACAGGAGCAACTGTGAAGATCTTATTTTTTGCATTTCTCATTCTTGGTTCCGGCCCTGCGTTCGCCGAGGCAGGTCATTTCCGTGGATACCGTCTGGTGGAGCAAATTTTAAGTGAGCGTTTGACCATGCCCGGTTACGAAATCTTTTTTTACGATTACCTCGGTGGACCGTACGGTACAGGGCGAAATCTTTTGCCTTTAATGGGGAGCCGAAGCTCGCCCGGAGGTGGGCAAATTGAATTCCGCAATGGCGAGCCCAATTCAGTGAGCACACTTCTTTGGTACTTGGTCCTCGACGGATTTTCAAAAGATGTCGGGGAGAGTTGCGTGACCACACGGCGAGCCTTTAGCGTTGATTTCACGACAAAGCTCGCCGAGCTTTGTCGATGGCCTGCGGAAAGCGCGAAGAGCGAAAAGGTCATGCAAGATTTTTGGCTCGCGGTTATGGGTTACGACGCGCCTAAATCCGAATATCAAGCCTGGCGAGATTTTTTCCTCCGTTCATCTTATTCCTCCGAGAGCGCAGCGCCGACCGTCGCCGCGATGACGTTAGCGCTTGTTTATAACCCCCATTTTCTACTGAATAAATAGGAGCACCAATGAAACGCCGTGATCTTTTAAAGGTTGGAATGGTCGGAATGGGCGCTTTGCTTTTACCCCGAGGTTTGCTTGCGCAAATGCGGCCACGGCTGAACGAGGACCACTTCCTCTTACAGATTATTCTGGAAGCCGGCGCCGATTTTACCTATCTTTTCGATGCGAGGCCCTTGGCGATGACCGCGGCGGGCCTTATTCAAAATTACATCGGTGAAGATCCGATCGTCTACACAGGAGCAAACGGTGGCGCGTGCTTACGCACGAAACTGACCGATCCTTTGCTGCCCCATCGCTCGCGTTTCTCGGTCGTTAATGGCGTTATGATGGCGCCGACGTTCGAGGGGCATGAACAGAACATGAATTTGTTCTTCACCGGCAATCCTTTTGGCGGCGATTCCTTTATCCCATTGCTGAATTGGGAGAGCGCCAGCGCCGCACCCTTGGACGGAATCCAGAACGGATACACTTTCGCGGACTTACGTAATCACGGGCGCGTTGTGCCGCTGCAAGCGGCGGCGGCCGACAGTCTTACCGGAATGTTAAATGGCCTACCCGTCCTGCGCCCATCGGATTCCCTGGCGGCGCATATCCGCACAAGGATGCAGGCCAATGGTTCAGGGCCCGGCCGCTTCTCGGCGGGAAGCCGACGGATGATGACGTCGTTCGACGGGATGGAAGGACTGCACGACAAAATGAATCGCCTTCTGCCGGCGACCCCCGGTGGGGACGAAGAAACGCAGTTCGTGGACTTTTTATCGCAACTCTTCAAGCACAATGTCACGCGCTCGGCGGTTTGGGTGACGAATGAAAATTTCGACACTCACGACTCGAACAGCGCCAAAGCGCAGCCCGCCGTTTTCGCGGCCGTGGCCGCGCGCTTAGCGAAGGTCTTCGAATTGCTCGCGAGTACACCTTTCGATTCTAAACGATCCATGTTTGACGTGACGACCGTAATGGTGACCTCCGAATTCGGCCGGACCATGCGGATCGAAGGCAATGCGATCGGCGAGACTGGGACCAATCACAATCCCTTCAGCAATACGGTTTTGCTTGCCGGCAAGGGGATCCGTGGTGGGCAAGTGATCGGTGCATCAGATTTTGCTTCGGCCGGTGAAACACTATCAGGGGCGCATTTGCAAAAAGATCCGCGGCGCATTTGCTTGATGGCGAGGCCGTTTGATTTCGCCTTGGGGCGCCCGCGAGTCGACTTGCCGGCGGCGTTTGACGTCGAAGATTATTTGAACATCGGCTCGGTCGTAAACACAATTTTTGAGATGTTTCACGTCGATCGGGTACATAGCCGAATCAATTCCCGCGGCGGGCGGCCCGCGCCCGTACTGACCCAACTACTGGCTTAAGGAAAAATCTCTCGCGCGCGTTCTATCCCGAGCGTGACCAACATGCGAAGCGCTTCACCCTCGTTGCTGAGGTTGAAGCGCTCTTGTAATTCGCGCGCGAAGGCCAGCGACTTTCCATCAACCGTCCATGTTACGCCCTTAGGGGTTTGGGTGGCCTGCTGCTGCACCTGCGGAGCTTCTTGGTGCGGAGCCGGAGCGTGATGTAAAGGCGCGTGTTGAACATGCAAGTGCACATGTTGTTGCGAGTGGTTCTGCGGCGAGGGGGCCGTGTGTAAGTGATTGTGAGTGCTGGCGGGCTGCGGTCCTTGCATCGGCGTATGCACAGGTTCGGGCATGTCGAAGGTGGCCATGATGTCGGCCCGAGGTCGGGCCAGGGCCTCGCCGAAGGTAGACTCGGCCCGCGGTCGGGCCTCGCCGTTAGACAGAGAGCGATTCGGCGTCGCTTGTGTTGGGGGGGCGGATGGTTCGTCAAACTGTTTCAAGCCCTGCGCCAGGTGCTTGAGATCT
>JBEIHA010000363.1:0-3235 GCA_040381635.1 Pseudobdellovibrionaceae bacterium | reverse complement strand
GGGCAATACGGGGACGCCGTCCGATGCGGTGAATATCTCGCGAGTCGTGGCATTACGGGCAGGAATTCCGCAGAACGTCCCGGCCGTAACAGTGCACCGCAACTGTGCCTCGGCACTTGAAAGCATCACCACGGGATCTGAGCGCATCAAATCGGGCACCATGGACGTGGTGATCGCCGGCGGGACCGAAAATATGTCTCAGATGCCTTTGCTGATGAGCCGTCCGTTCGTTAAGGCCTTTCAAGGTTTGATGGGGGCCCGCAGCACCGGGCAGAAACTTTCAGCCTTGGCGGGATTGATCAAAGCCGACATGAAACAAGTGGTTGAACTAGTCTCCACTTCGCCCATGGCGGCTACCGCACACAAGCCAAGGATTTCCATCGTCGAAGGTCTGACCGATCCTTTTGTTGGCATCAACATGGGGCAGACGGCTGAAATTCTGGCGAAAGAATGGAATATCTCGCGCGAGGAACAAGATCGCTTCGCCCTGGCGTCGCATCAAAAAGCATCGGCGGCCACCGCGAACGGGCGATTGCTCGAAGAAATCGCGTCGGTGTTCTTGCCGCCGGCGTTTAAAGAATTCGTGTCTCAGGATATCGGTCCCCGGGCCGAGCAAACGATGGAGCAGCTGGCGAAGTTAAAGCCGTTCTTTGATCGCAAGTACGGCACGATCACCGTGGGCAACGCGTGTCCGCTAACTGACGGCGCAGGTGCGGTTTTGCTGATGAGCCGCGCAAAAGCAAAAGAGCTTGGGCTGAAGGCTATCGCTTCGATTCGCGGTTATGCTTTCGCAGGTCTAGAGCCCGAACGCATGGGCTTGGGACCGGCTTACTCGACGCCCGTGGCTTTGAAGCGCGCGGGATTGACTTTGAAGGACATGGGTTTGGTGGAATTGAACGAAGCTTTTGCGGCGCAAGTCATTGCCTGCGTTAAGGCCTTGGGCAGCGACACCTTCGCCAAAGAAAAACTAGGATTGAGCAGCAAGGTCGGCGAAATCGATCCGGCCATTTTGAACGTGAACGGCGGGGCGATCGCTCTTGGACACCCGGTCGGTGCGACCGGCACTCGTTTGGTGATTACGTTGATGAAAGAAATGAAGAAGCGAAACGTGCAATTCGGTCTGGCGACACTGTGTATCGGCGGCGGGCAGGGTGGATCTATCGTTTTGGAACGGGAGGCTTAAAATGAGCATTCAAGAATCGTTGAAAATCGTCCCTCATGGTGAAGTCGCCGTTCTCGAATGGGATTTGGTTGGCGAAAAGGTCAATAAGCTGTCGTCGCCCGTCATGGTTCGCTTAAAAGAGGTCGTCGCGGAATTGGCGAAGTCAAAATTCAAAGCAGTGATTTTGATCTCGCGTAAATCAAAGATATTTATTGCTGGTGCCGATATCGAAGAAATCAAGCGCATCAACTCGAAAGAAGAGTTCACGCGCGTTTTGGATCAGGCTCACCAGATCTTCAATGCCTTAGAAGATCTGCCCTTGGTCACCATTGCCGCCATCAACGGCGCTTGCTTAGGCGGCGGTTGTGAATTGGTGCTGACTTGTGACTACCGAATCTGTTCGGATTCTCCCGACACCAAGATTGGTTTGCCCGAAGTGAAGTTGGGTATCATTCCTGGGTTTGGGGGCTGCGTGCGCTTGCCGCGCACCGTTGGACTTCCGGCCTCGTTGGACATTATCTTGGCGGGTAAATCTGTTGATGGTCGCAAGGCCGAAAAAATCGGCTTGGTGGACGCTTGCGTCCCAGCTTCGCAGTTGGAAGCCCGGGCGCTGGAAATGGCTCGCGAGAAAATCGCCGATGGTGCAAAGAAACGCCAAAAGCATTTCGAACCTCAGGGTTTGATGGATTCGTTTATGCACTCTTTTGCCGGCAAGCCAGTGGTTTTTTCACAGGCACGCAAAACCGTCATGAAAGAATCCAAGGGATTTTATCCAGCGCCTTTGAAAGCGTTGGACGTCGTCGCCAAGACTTTCGGTATGTCGAATCGCGAGCGCGCTTTGGGGATTGAAGCTGCGGGCTTTATTGAAGTGGCGACCACCGATGTTTCAAAAAATTTGATCGATCTGTTTTACATGATGGAAGCGGTTAAAAAACAAACGGGCGTCGAAGGCAAAGACGTTAAGGCCAAAAAGGTCGAACATCTGGCGGTTCTTGGCGCGGGCACGATGGGCGGCGGGATCGCCCAGGTGGCGGCCGACCGCGGGGTTATGGTGCGCATGAAGGACATCACCAACGACGCTCTGGCTTTGGGTTACAGGCATGCCAGCGAAATTTTCGGCAAAATGATGAAGCGCAAGCGCCTGACCAAACATGATTACGACGCCAAGATGGCGAAGATCTCGGGCACTTTAGATTTCAGTGGCTTTAAGCAAATGGACGTGGTGATCGAAGCCATCGTTGAAGATATGAGCATAAAGAAAAAGGTCATCGCTGAAGTGGTGAAGAACACTGGCCCTGACGCCATCATCGCGACGAACACTTCCTCGCTTTCAGTGACTGAAATGGCCGAAGCTCATCCGAATCCGGCTAATTTTGTGGGCATGCACTTCTTCAATCCCGTCGACAAGATGCCATTGGTGGAAGTGATTCGTGGACCGAAGACCAGCGACGAAGCCACCGCGACAATTTTCGAATTGTCGAAGAAAATGGGCAAAACGCCGGTCGTGGTCAAAGATGGTCCCGGTTTCTTGGTGAACCGTTTGCTTATGCCCTATTTGATCGAGGCCATGTTTATCCTGCAAGACGGGATGTCGATCGATACCGTCGATCGCTACTACACGCATAAATTTGGGATGCCGATGGGACCATTTCGTTTGATGGACGAAGTGGGCTTGGACGTTTGCTACAAGGTCGTAAAGATCTTTCGCAAATCGCTGGGCGAGCGTATTGAAATTCCTAAAATCCTTGAGCCGCTGCACGATTCGAAGCGCTTAGGTAAAAAAAGTGGCCGCGGATTTTATTTGTACGACGACAAGGGTAAACAGCTTTCGGTGGATCAGTCGGTTTATGCTGATTTGGGTTTGTCTTCACCCACGAATCCGTTGGATGAAAAGGAATGTATTCAGCGCGGTGTTTTCACCATGATCAACGAAGCCGCTTTGGCCTTGGTCGAAGATCGGATTGTTAATCATCCGCAAGATGTGGATCTGGCGATGATCATGGGTACCGGATTTCCTCCGTTCCGCGGTGGTTTGCTTAAGTACGCCGATGCCCTAGGAACGCAGGTAGTCGT
>JBEIHA010000362.1:0-3255 GCA_040381635.1 Pseudobdellovibrionaceae bacterium | reverse complement strand
GACCGAGCGCTTTCCATTGGTGAAAACGGCTTCACCAACAAAGTTCATGTAGTTTTCTTCGCACGTAAGAACCGTCGACCACGGAGTGATCCCACCCGCGCAATTGCCGAAGGTACCGATCGCTGTCTTTTTACCTAAAACGGTCGCGCCGCCCGCGAAGGGAATTGGGGTGAAGGCGTCTAGGCGGCGATTGTATTCGGAATTTGGGACGAACTCCCACGCCTGCGCGGAGGGCTTTCTTATGTGGACCAGACTTCCGCCGACCTCTTTGCGCTCAAGCATCACCTGTTTGAGAGTGCGTGGTTGATCCTTGCGCCAGCCGCTATTGAAGTAGGGATCATGGGATTCGTGATTCACCCACAGCAGACCTTCATACGGATTGCGGGGGTCTAACGGCAGGTAGGCGAGGTAGTCGTTATTGAATCCGAACTTCAGACCGTTGGAATTTAAGGGCTGCCCCCAGCGGAGAAGTACTTCGTAGCGGAAGCCTGCGGCCAATTTCAGTATATCTTCGGAACTAGGCTTAAGCGGAACCAGCGGGAGAGGGCTGCTCTTCGATCCAGAAACGCAGCCATTCAGAGCGAGGGCGGCGGTGGAGAGCGCCAGACCTCTTCCCATGAAGAGGACGAAGTCGCGGCGAGAATAATCGTTCATGGTTCTGTCCTTATGTTTTGGACGTGAAATGTATCCCGCTGCCGTAAAATCGGCAACCAGTGACGTTCTTCGGCCATGTTAGGAATTTATTGGCTGCGGGGGCGAAGACGCGGCTCAGTCGTTTTTAAATCCATGGCACTCCTCTTGCTCAATAGGCCAGCGGCAAGGGAGTGTTTATGAAAATGTCGAACGTCATCGTATTTGGGTTGGGAAGCGTGGTTTGCGCAAGCCTATTGACGGCGTGCGCGGATGGTCGCGGTACCAATGGATTTAAATCCTACCGATTCTCTAAGGAAGAGATGGCCCAAAATAAGTTGAAGCGCGATGGCGCAAAACCTAAGGCCGACGCAAATCAGAATAACCTCATCGACGACACCGCCCCGAGCGGGGACGTCGGCACGGGCAGCAGCAATCCCACGGCGGCCCTGCCTCCTCCCCCGAAATTGACTTCGGGCAATCCCGTGTTTGCTCCGCCTAGCGCTGGTTCCAATTTGATTATCGAGCCAGGTCCCGCAAATCCTTCGCTCGTCGTGGATTTGACCGCTAAAGTTAAGGATTTGAATTTTACGATCGACGAAGAGCTTAAAGACGGAAAAGAAGAGAATTCCGTAGCGAAAAGCTTGGTTAAGGGAATCACCGTTACCCCCAACGGTACGGACGCGGCCCGCATGATCTCGATCAACGCGATTCTTGTTGTTGGCGGCAAAGAAGTGGTGATGGAAGCCCTGGATGTTCCCGTGAAACATTTGAAAGGTGACGAAAGTCTTTCGAACATGCTGTTCACGCTGACGAAGCCCTGCGATCAAAAGCCCATTATGGTGAAGAACATGTTGCAAGCGGCCGCTAAGTGCCGTGATGAAAAGTGTCTTGGAATCGAAGTCCTGTTGTCGTTCGAAACTCAGGATCCTGCCCGCCGCGCTTATGCCGTATTGTTGGTGGCACCGGGTCGCGATGCTCAACGTAAGCTTGAGTGGCAGTATTTTAAATCGAACATTGGTACGCCGAAGACTTTCGAGCAGGCCGTTAATAGTATGGCCGCTTGCCCCGCACCGCAAGTAGCTGCTCCGGCACCTGGTGCTCAGCAAGGTCAGGCTGCACCAGCGCCCGCTCCTGCGACGCCGGCCGCCCCCGCAAAGTCGTCGTTGGAAGAGTGTGAACAGAAAGATGCCGAAGGCTTTAGCGTTTGCGACAGCGAAGGCGAAAAGAACCGCATGAGAGACGCTCGCCGTAAAAGCGAGCCTCAAGCGGCACCCGCTCCGGCGGCTCCTGCCGCGGCTTTCACGGGCGATGGTTCAGGGCACACTCCCGCCGCCAATTGAATTTAATTTAATTAAGTTGTTCGTAAATGCCTTGCCACTCCCTCCCCCCCGGCAAGGCATTTTTTTATGCGCTCTTCTTGCGTCGGATGCGGTTGTATTCACCGATCCCATAATGGCCATAGATCTTGGCGCGCAACATATCTTGTACATCTTGAAACAGATCGACCTTCAGCATTTCGTGCATGCGTTGAGGGATGTGGCCTGATTTGATCAAAGTGGACCAATAGAAATCGACGACGTCGCGCACGAAGGTTTCGGCCGGTTGTTCGTCGTAAAGACCTGAGTGCAAATGATCTTCAAAAACTTGATATAGGGGGTCGTCGTTGACCGGTGTGGACATCCGCTGCTCCTGTCATATATCTTTTCGGTGAGTTGGGAGAAAAGTGAAAGCCTGGACCGTCCCTGAATTAGACAACATCGTGGCCTCACTTAAGCCTTTAGTCGGGGCACGTCTGCAGGAAGTCCAGACGTCGGAAAGCGACTTGGTGCTGGGTTTTTATACTCCCCAAGGTGTGCTTTGGTTATGGGCGGATTTAAACGCCATTAGGCCATGTCTTTTGCCTTGGACCGAACTTCCCTTGCACGTGCCCGCGCGTAAAAATCCCTTAAATCTTTTTTTGCGAGCGCACTTTTCTTCGCGGGTGTTGCGCGCCGTCGAACGTCCAGAGCATCAGGGTCGGGTCGTGTTATTTAAGTTCGGGAAGGACGAAGACCATCTGGAACTGGAAATCCGTTTATTTCCCCATGGTCGAAATGTTTTGGCGCGGGCCGGGGATAAGCAAATTGCGTGGCAAAAACCGAAGGAGCTTTCTGAATCTGTTCAGTTGGTGGATAATTCGGCAGTTCCGCGTTCCCTCGAAAAATTACGTGAGCAGTGGATCACTCTGCGCGGGGGTAAGGGGCGCGCGAAGACCTCGAAAGACATGAAAGGTCGTTTGGAAGACGAGCTCGAAAAAAAGAAAAAAGCGCTGGGCAAGGTGACCGAAGAGTTGGGTCGTAAACGGGATATGCCGTGGAAGCAGGTCGGCGATTGGCTGAAGGCTCACCAAAGTTTGAACGTTCCGAAAGAATGGGAACCCTTCGTCGATAAGCGGCGCAAACTTTCCTGGAATATTGAGGAGTGTTTTTCGCGTGGACGAGAAGTCGAGGGCAAAATGTATGGCACTGAAAAGCGCATTGAACTTTTGAAAGACGAAATCTCGCGGCTTGAGCAGCGCATGACCCAGCCGATGAGCACCACGACGCTGGAGCGCAAAGCCCCCCAGCCGTTGACCGATGCTGG
>JBEIHA010000361.1:0-3260 GCA_040381635.1 Pseudobdellovibrionaceae bacterium | reverse complement strand
TCCTGTCCACTCTCTGCTGGGCGAGTACCCACTGGCATATTTCACGATCCACTTCGATCAGAATACCAGTGGCAATTTGAATTTGCGCACGGATCAAGAGATGATTTACAAACCTGTGTCATCTCACCAAACGATCCCCTAAACTTTCCTTTTGGGGATGAGGTTGTGCGTGGCGGGTAAAAAGAAGTTCCTGTTCAGTCTTAGCGGACTGATTCTAACTGGTTTCATTTCAATTTTCGGATTTCAAAATTGCGCTGAAGGGTTTGATTCGACGGCCCAAAGTTCCGTTAGCCAAACCGAGAATTCCCAGGAGCTGCTCTCTCGACCTTCGGTGGAGGTTTATCCCAGCACCGAACTTGTCCTAAAAACCATTGGCCTTTTCGATCTGACTTTCCACAAGACGACCGGATCCCTACTTTTGATTAGACACCGGACCGCGGGGATCTTGCTTCAATCATCTTCAGGTGACGAAGGCTTGTTCTCGATAGCGACTCCGGTCACGAATTATTTGCCGCTCAGTTTGGACACCGCGAACTCGGCCATGTCGCAAAATATCCTTGAAGACAATCTCCCAGATGGACGGCGCCGTCTCAGACTAATTTGGCAGAATCTCGGTGGCCCCCCGAACAGCGGCAAGGCCATCCGCCTTGAACAAGTCTCGATCGGCGTGATCGTCGAAATCATCGCGTCGCCGGCGCCGGCGCAGGGTCTGGAATTCCGACTTCATTTGCAGAATCGCGGAGTGCAGAGTCCCGAAGCGCAGAAAGTGGCCGTGGCCCAAGTGCTCTTCCCCGATTTGCGTGGCTTACGCCGGCTGCCGGGTGCCAGCCAAAGCCCGGCCTCGGTCGGTGCCTTTCAAACCCTCGCGTTTGACCGGACAACAAATCCTTTCATCGGCCCATTGGAAGATGCCGACCGAACGCTGTTTTACCCGATGGCCTTTTGGGAACGAGTCCTTCTACCGACCATTGCTACGGACGCCGACGGATTTGCTTTAAAAGACGACCAAGGCACTCATCTCAGCCGAGTCTTCGATTACGGCCGCCATTACTTAGGCCTGATGACCTGCCCGGGCAATGGAAGTTTTCTGACCGAGAAACAAACTTCGGGAGCCACTCTTTTTCCCGCCGAAGAAATCATGTATTCACGCAACGCCACCGGTCCCGGAGGTTTGCGCGTCGCTTGGCGCAGGCCCCTTACGCCCGTTGAACAGCAAAGACATTTCGAGACCGCCGGTTGGTGGTTTACTCCCATCGTTTCATTGACGGTTTCACTCAACGGGACGGCCTGCCCATGAAATTTTTAAGCACGCTTCTTCTTACCGTTTTCTGCAGCGACGCATTTGCAAACCCTTTTTTAGCGCGAAATCTGGCGATCCAAACGGATGCGGCTGGCACGAAAATCACCGCGATACAGCTCACCGGTTTATTGACTTCGAATCTTCTGACTTTCGCTGGGACAAATACGCCTGGGCTGGAAACTAAAATCTACCGTTGCCCCAACTCCGACGCGCAACCTCATGACATTTGCCTTTACGCCGTAGTCACGAACAATACCGGTCAGGCCATTGACGCCAAACAAGGATTCTATTTTCCGGATTTGCGCGGACTAAAAGCAGTGACTAGTCCCGCCGACGAAACCACCTTGCGCATGAGCACGGCCGTCATAAATCCATTTGAAGGCGCGCCATTCAAGCAAGAATACGCCGGTGGGTTGTATCAGCCCTATGCTTTGCGCTGGATCGACTTTGGTGGTTATGCCTCGGGCCTCAGTGTGTTTCAAGAAGCTTGGGGCACCGAAGCTTCGGCCACTCATGCTCGCCCAAGCCTAGTGGTGGAACGTACCATCGCCGATCCCACTTCCCTTCGCGTGGCGTGGAAGAACAATCTTCCTTTGGCCGTAAACGAATCCTGGGTGAGCGACTACTTTTTGGTTTAGAGGGCGTGCCGGCGGCTGGGCCCGGGGCATCGAATCTTTCCGCAGCTACGTAAACTCTCAGCGCTCTCTGCCCGCATGGCAAAGAAGCGTGCCGGTTCCTAAACACGTGCGCGAAGGCGTGGGCTTTCGAACGGCCTGGATGGTCGAAGGGCAAGAAACCGAATGCAGTCCGAAAAGATTTTTTGGCTTCAATCAAGTTTCCGCTCTGGCCCAAGAGGCCAGCCAACACGGACTAAAAGAACTCGTTTTATTCGGCGCGGTCAGGTACAGCCTGCCTCCGCTGATCTTAGAACGAAAAGCGGGCACCAAGGCTGATCTTTTAAACCAGCTCGCGACTATAAAGAATGGTCCCGAGGAACGTCGCGCGAACGTCTCTTTGTTTTTCAATATCAACAATAAACTAAACCCGACGGGTCTCGACGTCGACTTCGCCGCTTACAATTGTCCGCGCCCGCCTCCGACCACGCCTTTTTTCTTTAACCGGCTTGATAACGCCAATGGTTTCTTTTGGACCTATGACACCCACATGGCACCGGGAATGGAATATCATTTCAAACCCGCGGGCATTCACCCGGTTCAACACCAAAGTTTCGCGGCTCACTATCCCGCCGAGAAGCTGGATGCGTTGCAAACTTCAATGACAACTTGGGCGGCGGCGGGTGCGGCCTCGTGGACCATGGATGAAGCCGACGACGCCGGGAACAACGACTTCTATAGTAAGATGAAAACCATCCGAACTGCGGTGACACAGATAAGCCCCAATTCAACGTTTGGGGGCGAACCCTTCTACGGGAACATGGAACGCGCGGTTTCGGTTCTGGACTACACCTGGGGTTGGCTCGATTACACCGACGCTGGCCCTTTCCAAAACGTAATCAAGTTTCCACGGCTCAGTGTGAACGTCGCTAAATCACCCCGCATCGTCAAGATGGCCTTCGCCGAAGGTCTGTACCTGAACGTCATGCCCGCCAAACCGAAACAGCCCAACGGGAGTGCATGGATCACGGACGATCCAGATTTAGCCGCAGCTTTGGTCACCGTCGCCAAACTTCGCGGGGACGCCAAATTTTTGCCTTACTTCACGGACGGAATTGCGATCGGTGATTCTATTTTGACGAGAGCGCCCGAGCGTTTTGTGCGTAAGAACAAAAACAATCATATCGGCGGCGCAACCTTAAAGATGCCCGTGCTCGAATACCCAGAATCATTTATTCGCGCCCACTATCTGGAGGGTCAGAAAAAGGTTTTGATGATCATTCTGAATAATGCAAAGACCGAGCGTAAAATTAACTTCTCGCCCGACGTAACGGGCTGGGTGGGCC
>JBEIHA010000360.1:0-3262 GCA_040381635.1 Pseudobdellovibrionaceae bacterium | reverse complement strand
TCAACCGACGATACGAATTCATAAACATCCTTTGTGTGGTAACTTAAGATGTTCGTGGACTTCGTCGGTTGGCTCAACTTACCTCCCGACTTTAGTCCATCTTGTTGCACTGGAAATTTTGAATTCGGCTTTAAATCAGAAGAAAAAGCCTACGGCAGCAGCCTCATGACCAAGCGGAAAGGTCGCAAAGGACCGCGACCGCTGGCCACAAAAAGCACGATGCATCTGGTTTTGCGATCCTCGCGAGCGAAAGGAAAATGGCGGTTTCAGGCAACGCGCGATAAATGGAAGCCCATCTTAAGAAAGTTTGCCAAGAAATACGGCGTGCGCATTTTGTCCGAAGCTGACCCCGGCAATCATATTCATTTGCATATTCAGCTGACCAACAGGTACACGTATAAGGCCTTTATTCGTGCCGTGACTTCCGCGATTGCTATGGCGATCACGGGTGCCAGCCGCTGGAAGAAAATCGATTTTAAGTTTTGGGATCGAAGACCGTTCACGCGCGTCGTGGTCGGGCGGCGTGGATTTTTGAACGCGAGTGACTATGTGCGCGTCAATCTTTTGGAATCACAGGGTTACGATCGCGAAACCGCGCGGGACGGCGTTCGAAACTATCGGGCCAGCGTTGGCTCGGGGTGATGTTGCTTACCAATCCCAATCCCAAGCCCAAGCCCAAGCCCAAGCCCACTTCAAATCCAACTTAACTAATTCCCCTGGCCGCGACGCTCAATTGCGCGAATCATCGATTCTACTCGATTCATTGAATAGGGAACGGAATCGCCGAGCTCGGGATTCAGTACATTCGGGCGAGGCCCCTCAGGAACAACCTTGGCGGCCGCCAGTTCCGATTCGATCTGATTTTGTTCGGTGATCAAATTTCGCAAGGTCGGGCTGATGCAATGTCCGCGAATGGTCGGAGAATACCGGCCTGAGTGTTTGAAGAAGTTGCAGAAGCTATGGGCCACCGCCGCAGATGTCTGGGCCGTACGCAGGCGCACCAGACTTTGTGCGCGGAAATAGTCCCAAGTAAATCTAGCGTCATCAATAGCATCTGAATTCGGCAGGCCTGTGAAATTCGGTGGATTGGTGACTAGCGAGCGAAAGAATTCCAGCGGATCGGTCCAGCCCACGTACGCAATTTTGCGCGGCAAGATGGTCGTATTTAGGCCTTCGATTCGCGTGTAAGTCGTGCGACCTTCTTGCGAAAGAAACATATTGAAATTTCTTTGGTCGTTGTAGGCCTGACTGGCTTGGAAGGCAAGAAAGCGCGGAGCTTCCTTGTCTAACAAGAACTTTTCGAGATCTTCTTTGGTTCGGTACAAAAGATTCCGACCAGACACATCAGTCCAATAGGTCTGCGCCTCTTTTTCGATGCGCGAGATTTCCCTGATCGTCCATTCGCGCAATCCCAAACTCTGCAAGGTGAATGATCCGTAAGGCAGATTGAAGCGATTGTCGGCGCTGCGAACATCTGCGTTCATTTGAGTCATGGTCTCTGGGGGGAGATTGGTGCCGTTGTTCCCGAACAAAGTTTCGATCGAGCGGCATTCTCCGCAAGTCGAAGTCAGCACGCGGATTTGCATGTCCAATTTGAATTTCAGATCTTTCATCTGCTCCATTTTGGCTTTAGGATTCAGCAAGTGATCGATCTGATCGCGAAACGAATGGTAAGTGCAAAGATTCTGCACGTAGCCGGCCCATTGCTCGGGCTTAGAAAAATCGTAGCCGGCGCGCGACTTCAAAACTTGATCTAAGCCGGTAAGAAATCCAGCGATCACATTGCCCGCCATGGCGATGGGTGCACCCCAAGGGCCAGCTAACGAACCGATCAATCCAGAAGCTTCGCTGACGAAACCACTTAGAGTGGAGAGTTGTTTATCCGCATTGTCCCGGTCAAAACATTGATTGGCGCGCATAAAAAGATCATTCAGAGCGGCGACCTTCTTGGTTACGTTTTCTGCGTAGGTGCGAACTTTTTTGGCTTGATCTGCGGTCAGGGTATCGCCCGATTGGCCAGAGAGCATGTCCATGATTTCTTGACGATCGGTGATCACCAGCTTTTCTAAGCTTTCGACCTGGTCCGTGACATTTTTGCAGTTGGCCTCTTTGCGGATGGAAGCCTTCACGCCTTCAAGCTTAGCGATCATTTTCTCGAATTCTTCGCCGACCTTCGGGCATTGAACCACTGGAAACAGCCGATAAAGATCGGTGGCCGAGCGGCCCCATGCCGAAGCCGAAGAGAAAAGCAAAAGTACGCATAAGAATAGGAATCGCATAGAACACCCCCTTAACGCATAGTGTATACCGTGCACCAAGAGGAATTGGAATGATGCGAACTGAAGTTGGAAAATATGCCAAGGTCGATCAAGGTTTTCGAAGACATCTCTGAACTTCTCTCACTGGAGGGAGCCGCCAAGAAGGGCGGGCGCCATATCGTTGAGGACGATCTTTCTATTATTAAGAACGCGGCTGTGGTCAGCGTCGATGGTCAGATCCAGTGGACCGGACGGCAAGACGAATTAACTAACGAAATCCTAAAATCTTTCGGGGACAAACCCGAGCATGTCTCCCTGGGCGGTCGCACGGTTTTACCCGCATTTGTTGAGCCCCACACTCATCTTGTTTTCGGCGGCAGCCGCGCCCACGAATTCGAATGGCGTATGCAAGGGCAGACCTATCAAGAGATTTCGGCGAAGGGCGGGGGCATCCTTTCCACGGTTAAGGCTACCCGAGCGATGCCAGAAAGCGAACTTCTGCAAATCGCCCAAGGTCGGGCCGACAAGTTCACTGCGCAAGGGGTGACGTTACTTGAAGTGAAAAGCGGCTATGGTCAGGACATCGAAGCCGAAATAAAAAGTTTGAAGGTCGCCCGTAGAATTCAGGGGCCCGATATCGTCACAACCTATTTAGGGCCCCATTCGCGATCAACCGAGCATCCCGATCTTGAATCCTACATGAGGCAAATCTGCACCGAAATTTTGCCTCGTATCGCACGCGAACAATTGGCCGATCGGGCCGATATTTATATTGAGAAGGGCTTCTATTCCTTGGGGCTGGCGCGCGATTATTTCGAAACGTTAAAGTCACTTAAGCTTCCGTTCACCGCGCACGTCGAACAACTGAGTGATTCAGGTGGAACAAACTTAGCCCTCGATTACCATCCCCAGTCAGTCGATCATGTCGTTTACATCGGTCCCGACGTGATCGCCAGATTAGCGAAGAGCGAAACCACCGCGGTGCTGCTACCGTCTTCGGACTT
>JBEIHA010000359.1:0-3269 GCA_040381635.1 Pseudobdellovibrionaceae bacterium | reverse complement strand
GTTTGATTGATTGATTTGTTTGTTAGTTCATGATTCCGAGAATGTCTTCTTCGCGCATCATCAGATACTCTTCGCCGTTCAGCTTGAGTTCCGTGCCCGAGTATTTCCCGAAGAGAATTTTATCGCCAACCTTCACGTCCAGCGGGGTAACTTTACCGTCTTCAGTGATGCGGCCTTTACCAGCGGCAATGATTTCGCCACGTTGGGGTTTTTCTTTTGCGGTGTCAGGAATAATGATTCCACCCGCGGTCTTCATTTCTTCCGGCATGCGGCGGACCAGGACGCGATCATGCAGCGGGCGTACGCCAACTTCTGCTTTAGCCATAAAAATACCTCCATTAGGGTGACGGCATAAAAACTTTAATTAGATGAACCGTGACTAATATGAAGTGGGGCCTTGGGGAGTCAAGGTAGACGCTCAAATAAATGTCGGGAAAATCAAGGCTACGGGACGTGAGAGCGCGTGTTGGGGGTGAGAGCATCGGCCAGTGCCGAGCCGTTGCGCCTTGTGTCAGGAGCGACCTCTTTGCGTAACAAAACTTTAAAGATTTCGGACAGTTCCTCTTTCGACATCTTCTGGGTGAGGGCCTGCAGAGCTTCGGGATTTTCGCGCAATGTCGGGAGATACACGGTCACATAGTCTTCAATGTTCAATTCGTTGGAGGCCTTCAAACTTTCCTGGGCCCGGCGCAAATCGCGCTCAGCGGCTACGACACTGTCGCTTTCGGATTTTTTGAATTTTGAGTTCGCGGGAAGGGGCGGGGAATCTTTGCTGGTCGAACCTTTGCCCGACTTTAAATGACCGATACGGGCCGAAATTCGAAGGGCTTGGTTTTGGGCGTCCAAGATCTGTTGTTCTTTCCAATTTTGAAAAGTGAAGATGGAGATCTGCGGTTCCTGGGCAAAAGCCAGCGACGAAAAAATAAGGGCGATAAGGAGTGAAATTTTCTGCGTCATGGCCGTCACCTCTTCCGTGGTTATGCTCCGGCAAAGGGAGGTACTCCAAGAAGCAGGCCACGTTTGAAGTTGGATTAAACCGTTAAGGGCCCGAAAAGGGATGAGTTTTGGGCTCGGAAACGTCACCCAAGTATTGCAATTTTTTCCAGACTTACCTAGGTTGGGGCCACGACTGGTACCAGAGAAAAATTTGAATCTTTGGGGGCAAAGTCTTCGAAAACCTTGCTGGATGCTCCTGCTGAAAGCGAAATGACTTAAACTAAAATCCGCCGGGATCGTAGGCATCGGATTCGTCAGGATTGCGATCGTCGACTTCATCCGGGCCGGGTTCGAAACGACGCCGGTCTTGTTCGTATGAATTGGAATAGCCTGGCTGTTCGTTTCCGTAAGAATCGTAAGTCGTCGCTTGCAATTGACGTTGGCAATAGTGTTGCGTGCCGCGGTCGGGTTGCAGTGAAGATTTACGCGGACTCTTTGCCCACGTGAGCGGCGCGAAGATAACAAACAAAAGTGCAGAAAGGATCGAGCAAAGGTTTCTCATGACGGCAATCTAGCGATGGGCTATGGCTTCGTCCATATGTGTCTATTGAAATTGCTCTGCCGGAAGCCGATCTTATGGGTTCTATTCGTTGCTGCTTATGGACCAAGCTCGGTTTGGGCTTGCGAAAGTCTTCTGAAGACATCGCGCTACCAAATCACTTCGGCGCAGCTCACTTTGCCTGACCGTTCGGATCTTGTTCGGGACATTACCAAGCAGGCTCTGATCTTCCCCATCCCCGAAGGCAAGAATGGTTTTTGGACCGTCGTTTTTGACCCGCGCTCGAATGAAAGGAACGAAGGCTATATTATCCAAGGGCAAATTCGCCAGGGGCACTACGTTGGAACAAGAATTCATCACGCACGTGGCGGGGAAGAAAGAGAGTACTTCAGGTCGGTCGCGCGTATGCACGGAATAAGGGATCAAGTGTTAACATTGAATCGCCGCCACGCGCGTTGCGAAACTGTCCACGTCTACGGCTGGGTCGAAGCGAAGCTTTGGCTGAAGCATGGTTTGAATCCGCATCAAGTAAAAACCCTGCTCGAATCACCTGAGAACGTGCGTATTTACGATGACCCTCATGGCGACCGCCGCTACCGTATTCAAACACATGATCGGTCTGGCCGTTCAATGGCCATCGTGATTGCCGAACAAGAAAATTGTCCGCACATTCTTATAACGGCTTTCGAAGAGGCCGAAGACCGGCCTCACTAATTTAAAATTGTTTATCTCGTGCTTTAGCCAAGCCCAGCATCCGATGAAATTCCTCACGCGAAATTTCGGTGCCTCCCCATTTTTTTGTGAGGCCTAGGTTCTGTTGCGTATCGATGAAGAAATGTCCGTTGGCTTTCAGGCGATCGATCAAGGCCGAGTAAGCCAATTTCGTAACGTCATTTGCTTTGTGAAACATGCTCTCACCGCTGAAGTAACCATTGACGAAAACGCCGTACAATCCGCCCACCATCTGGTCGCCTTCCCAGACCTCCACGCTGTGGGCTTGGCCCGCGAAGTGAAGTTGCGTGAATTGTTCAATGTGGTCGTCGGTGATCCAACCACCGGCGAGAACTTTTATGATCGCTCCATCGACGACGATCTCCGAAAACCGGGATTGCGAAGCGCATTCGGTAATCACCTGCAAAAAATCCGTATTGAACTTCACTTGATATTTTCCACTCTCCATCAATTTGCGAATGGCTTTACGATCACTACGCGGGATATCAACGGTCGCCAGATTTAAAACTCCCCGCTGCGGTGGCGAATACCACTTGCCAAGACCCTCATCGTTCACCGACCAGGGAAAAATTCCGCTCTTGTAGGCGGCGGAAAGCGTTTGCACAGAAATGGGAATTCGGCCAGTGACCAAACCCTTGTTCGAATCATCCGGTGCGCGGTTAAACTCGGTCAGAAGATCACCTTCGCAAGTAGCGAACGCCACGGCGGGGCTCAGTAAAAGCGGTAGCAAAAGGCAAATGAATTGGCGAAACATGTGGTTCTTATAGATCAAAGGTGCCACTCGCCCAATAGATAAAGAATTCGTGATATCGATCTCTTAGACAGCATTGAAAAATTTGCTGGCTCGGTGACGAATTTTGTTATGAGCTCGCGCACCGCAAAGATCGGGCGGCCCACGAATTGCCATACGTCCTCCCACGCCATCCGTGGAGGATCGATGAACCGAGCAATTACATTTACGTTGATGATGGTTTTTTGCGCGTTTGCCGCCTTCACGGCCGGAAGCTACGTCGCCATCCTTTTTTCTTAGTCAAAAGCGGCG
>JBEIHA010000358.1:0-3276 GCA_040381635.1 Pseudobdellovibrionaceae bacterium | reverse complement strand
CACCACCACTCCGCTCGATGGATTGAAGAAGTCTTTAGAGCAAAATTTTAAAGATGCCTCGCTGCAAATTACAGTTCCGTCGGATCTTGAGCAAGGTTCGCTACGCATGCTAAGCCGCCTCCTAGATTATCTAGGGCTAACTGGTCTGGTCACTTTGTCGCTGGGCTGGATCGGCGTCTATTACTTGGGACGTCGGTGGCTCGCGATGGAGGCCAAAAGTTCGGGCCTTCTAAAGTGTTTGGGTTTGTCTTCGCACGAATTGCAGAATCTTCTGTTGCTTAAGCTGGGGATTATATTGACCACGGGTGTTTTGCTCGGTGGATCGGTGGCCTGGTTCGCGGCTCATGGACTTTTGCCTTTTTTGCGCAGCTCACTTCCCACCGACTTCGAACTGATCTGGTCTTGGAGAAATACAGCACTGTTGTTGGTGGTTGGCCCTATGGCCGGATTGATTTTACTGAAGCAAGCGATCCATGTCTTAGCTTTTGAAAAGCCCCTTGATCTTTTTCAAGAGCGTAACGAAAGCGCCAAGGTCAATGTCGGCGGCGTGGTCTTGTTGCTGATTTCCGTGGCCGTGCTCTTTATGTTGCTGACTTTTATGCAGGCCCGCAGTTGGCGGGTGACCGGGACTTTCATTTCGGCCCTGGCGGTGAGCGTCGTTGTGGTGGCGGGATTGGCGTTTGGGTTTCTCAATTTCATTAAGCGGATTCGAAAGTCATCTTGGTCGTGGCGTGCGCATCTCTTTACCGCTCAGTGGACCCGCCGCACGGGGACCTGCTTGTTGTTGATCACCGTTTCGGCACTGGCCGGACTGCTTTCGCAATTGCTTCCGCACTTAGAGAAAACTTTGGTGGGTGAGCTGACTTCGCCCGAGGGCATCGAACGACCAAGCCTCTTTATGGTCGACATCCAAGACGAGCAACTCGAACCCTTGAAGGACTTCTTGAATAAGCAGGGGCTCGAAGTCTCCCAATACGCGCCGTTTGTGCGTGCGCGTATTTTATCGGTGAATGGCACTGAATTCGAACGCGGAGAAATCGGCGCGCTGAGCACCCGCGAAGAAGAAAACGACGCGCGTTTTCGCAATCGCGGCGTGAATCTTTCTTACCGCAAGGAACTTTCAGATACCGAAACCATCATTGCCGGCAAAGAGTGGAAAGACCTGAGCATCGATCCCCCCGAAATTGCGGTGGAAGAAGCGTATGCCAAGCGACTGCAACTTGAAATGAATGATGTCTTACGCTTCGACGTGCAAGGCATCGAAATCGAAGCAAAAATCGCCGCCATTCGTAAAATTAGGTGGGAAAGTTTCAATCCCAATTTCTTCGTTCAATTCCCGGATGGTGTTCTAAATGAGGCACCAAAAACCTGGATCATGGCGCTAAAAAAGCACCCAACGCTGACCGCACCAAAAATGCAAACCATGATCACAAGAGAGTTTCCGAACATCACCTCGATCAATGTGAGCGAGGCCTTAGACAGCGCCACGGTCTTAATTGGACAACTGAGTTCCGGACTACAAATGGCCAGTCGGCTTTCCTTAAGCTTAGGGATCTTTGTTTTTCTGATGATTTTACTTTTTCAGCTGGTGTCCGCACGTCGCGATTGGCAGCAATTGTTGGTGCTAGGCTTAACCAGAAAACAAGTTTGGGGACTGCAGGTCATTACCTACGGTCTTCTTTGCTTGTTCGGAACAGCTATCGGCGCGGTGCTTTCGCTGGCGGTGGCGTGGGGGCTTTTCAAGTTCGCCTTTGACGCTTCCGTTAATTTTGATTTTATGGGAATGGCGCAAGTGTGGTTAGCCACCTGGGTGGTCACCATCAGTGGCTTGGCATGGCTTGGGTGGCGCGAAACCAAGGGCGCGAGCCGCGTCCTATCGGGGCAATGAAAATCCGACAACGTCGAATACCAAGTGGCGTTCGAATTGGTTTCGTTCATCCCGCATTTTGGTTTCGAAACGAATCCAACGTTGCAAACGCGGTGAGTAGTGAATCAAGTAATAGTTCTTAGGCTCTGTCGAATCCTTGCATTCAATCACCGCGGTATCAAACTGACCGGCGCCGACCGTTAGATTTTCCATCCGTAAAACTTGGCAGGTCAGTGGATAGTTACGATAGCGTGTTTCTTTTTTTCTGGGCCGCTCGGCGGACTCCACCTTAAAAGTGGAGGTTTTGCCAATTTTCAACGGGTAGATATCTGCGGGATGACCCTTAATTAAATTTGCAACAGACTGAAGCTTTTTCACTTCATCGTCCTCGGGTGCCACGTATTTCAATACGGGTGAGGCCGAGTCCCGAAGCTCATCCCACACGCCACCTTTGGGGGCTCGGAAATACAACACATCGCCCTCGACATGGTCCAAAACCCATTCGGTTACTTTTGAGATGATTAGACTTCCGTCTTCCTCGAAGGCCTGCGTACGAACGCTAAATTTCGTGCCCAATTTGAGTTGCGGCAACGGAATTCCTTGTTCAGTAGATTGTGCGATCGAGGCTTCTTTTCGTTGCGGAACCGTGACCGGCACCTTCGGCGGCACTTTTAGCGGGGCCTGTTTTTCGGTGGTCACGGTTTTGACCTTGCCCGGTGGACCACTCGCAAAATTTGTCCAAGCCCAGGCGGAGAATCCCAAAATGGTAACGAAGACGAGGGGTAACCCCAATCCCATCCTCTGCCGGGCCTGTGGTTCGACGTAAAGAGCCTGTGACATGGTTTTTCGACTGATCATCTGACTTCGCGCCAGGCGATAGCGGCGCACACCTTCCATAACCGCAGCGTCACTCAATGTAACTACGGGCATTAGATTGACGGGCTGGGTGGAATCTGAACTCGGGACATCTTGCCTCTGCCCCTCAATCGCTAAATTCACGACGAAGCGAGCTTCGAACCACGTCAGCTGCTGATCTTTACACAAACGCCGCACTTCGGCCGCGTTGGCCACAAATATCCGCGGAGAAGGTGCCACGCAAAGATCCGGTGGCAGTTCATTCAAATCTACGGCGTCGAGCTCATCCAAAGCCTCTTTAGCAGATCGGTAACGAACCGCGGGATTTCTTTTTGTGAGTCGCCCTAGCACATTGCGAAGAGCCTCGGGCAATAAGGTCGATACCTTCGAACCTAAAACCACATCGGTTGTGCGGATCTTCTCGAGGATCTCTAGATTCCCCTGGCCTTCGAAGGGCCGCTCGCCCGTGATCATGTAATGAAAAACCAAACCTAAAGAAAATAAATCCGACTGCGCACTGGCCATTTTTCCCGACACCAACTCGGGCGCAAGAT
>JBEIHA010000357.1:0-3280 GCA_040381635.1 Pseudobdellovibrionaceae bacterium | reverse complement strand
CACCTTGAAAATCGATCGATAGATATTGGTTCGGTTGAAAGACCCGAAACTTGCGCTGCGAGTTTTGTGAAACCCGGCTGGCGGTTAGGTTGGCCACGGCCCCGGATTCAAATTCCACGCGGGCGTTCACGATGTCCAATTTTTTTGTCAGCACCGGTGTGCCCACGGCCGACACGGTGGTGGGCTCGGACTTCATCAAGGCCAAGACCACGTCCAAATCGTGAATCATCAAATCCAAAACCACGTCCACTTCCACTGATCTTACCTTGAATGGCGCCAAACGATGGCATTCGACAAAAAGTGGTTTAGTGATTTTCGCGCGCGCCGACTGAAACGCCGGGTTGAAGCGTTCGACATGCCCCACCTGAAATTTGAGCTCATTCTTTTCGGCAAGCTGGCACAGATGTTCGGCCTCTGCCGAGGTGCTTGCTATCGGCTTTTCCACCAGCACGTGAACTTTATTGCGCAAAAACAATTCGACCAACGCGAAATGCGCCGGCGTTGAAGCCGCGATCGTCACCGCATCAACTTTTCCAATCAAATCTTCCGGGCGGAAGAACGCGGCTACGCCAAGCTCACTGGCCACTTTACGGACTTGCTCTTCGTGTAAGTCGCAAACGCCAACGAGCTCAACCCCGTCAACCATCTTGTGTTTTTGTGCGTGGAAGCGCCCCAAATGCCCGACACCAACAACAGCCGAACGGATTTTCATCGTGCGATTCCCCGTTCGGACTTCTTGATGAAGTTCACCAGATATTGAATATTCTCGGACGGCTTACATTTGTTATGAATATCTTGAAGCGCTTCTTCAACCGTACGCGAGCCTTTTAAAACCATGCGAACGGCCAAATACAAATTGTCGACCTCTTCCTTGGAAAAACCCGCGCGCTCCAGACCAATCGAATTCAACGCCCGCGAGACCGCGTACTTTCCCTGGGCCATGGTGAACGGCATGATGTCTTTGTTCACGGCCGCGTCGCCGGCGATAAAAGCGTATTTACCTACGGTGATAAACTGATTGAAAGAGCAAACTCCACCGATGCGCACATTGTCTTCAACCGTCACGTGACCAGCAAAGTTGGTGGTATTGGCGATGGCGATATTCGATCCAATATTGCAGTCGTGCGCGACGTGCACATAAGCCATAAGCAAATTGTTGCTACCGATCCGAGTGACGCCCGTTCCGGTGACCGTGCCCACGTTGATGGTCACAAACTCGCGGATTTGGTTGGCGTCGCCAATCTCTAGTCGGGTTTCTTCACCTTTGAATTTCAAATCCTGCGGCGGACCACCAACCATCGCGCTGGAAAAAATCTTGTTGCTCTTTCCAAGTGTAACGAAGCCATGATCACTTCCGATGACGGCATGACTTTCAATCGTCGTTCCGTCGCCGATAATGACTTTGCCTCTGATGACCGAATACGGCCCGACCGTCACGTCTTTGCCGAGTTCGACTTTGGGTCCGATGATTGCCGTTGGATGAATGTTGGCTAACGCCATTGAGCTACCTCTTTGCGCCCGAATTCGCTTGTGGGCTCGCAGCTTCCACGCGCGTACGTTGGGAAACCTTGGCCAAAATGTCCGCCTCGGAAACGACCTGTCCGCCGACTTTGCATTCGGTACGGATGATCAGCATCGAGCCACGGTCTTTTAATATGTGCGCGTGCAGTTCCAAAGTATCGCCAGGAGTGACTGGTTTGCGAAATTTGCAAGCGTCCGCAGAGGCGATAAAGAAGTCCATCGGAGGATCACCCCGACGGTAGTAAGCGAGGCAAGCGGCTTGCGCCATGGCCTCAATCTGAAGCACGCCGGGCATGATGGGCATTCCCGGGAAGTGTCCCGGGAAGTAGGGTTCATTGAAGCTGACGTTCTTTAGGCAAACGATTTTTTGACCAGTCCGACTGTCTTTAATGGGGCCCGCTTCCCAAGAAAGAACCCGATCCACCAGTAAAAATGGGAACCGGTGGGGAAGAACCGTTAGAATTTCTTCGCAGGTCATGAATGTTTCCATCTGATTACTTTTTGCCGTCGTAAGCTTTCACGATGCGATCAGTAAGATCGATGTCTTTCTTGGCCCACATAACGCTGTTCTCGGCTTTCTCAAGCACGACGGTCAGGTCTTCTTTTTTTGCGATCTCGTCGATCAGCGTACGCAACTTCGTCACGATGGGTTGAGTGAGCTCGCGCTCTTTTTTCTGGATTTCCATTTGCGCTTTAGCGGCGTTTTCTTGGTATTTGCCCATCTCACCGCGAATTTCGTTTTGCTTCTTCAGGCGCGCGTCTTCGTTCATCGCCATCGAGCGTTTCTCGAAATCCTCGTGCATTTTTTTAATGTCGGCTTCTTTTTTCTCTAAATCTTTTTTCTTCTTGTTGAACTCGTCCTCGAGTTCTTTCTTCGCTTTTTTACCAGCGGCAGTTTCTTGAATCGCCTTCTGCATATCCACGTAGCCGATTTTGACTTCGGCCAGCGCCGGGAGAGAAACCATCGATGAAACCAATAGGGCAAGAATAGTGTTCTGCGTCATATATTCCAATCTCCTTAGAACTTATAGGTATAGGTGTCGGCGGTTTCTTTGTCTAGGTTGGAGTGAAGCTTCTTCGCGAACTTCAAAAATGGACTGGACGGAGACCACATTTTCTCAAGCTCGGTGAATGCCTTTTTATCTGAAATTGCCCGCGCTTCGCTCCACAAATCTTCGAACAGGGATTGAGCCGCGCCAATTCCCAATGACGGAAAACTTGAGTCTTCAAATTCCCCGTAACCCACGGCCAGCAAGTCATTCCACAGAGGCTTGATAGCGCGATTGTCGGTACCTTTAGAAGGGAGCGCCGATGGCGAATTCGAAGTTCACGCCTTCTTCGTCGAACTTGGACTTACGCTCCAAGGGGAAGCCCCATTCGAAGCGCAACGGGCCGATGGGCGAGAACCACCGAAACCCGAAGCCCACGTCTTGGCGGAACTCGCTCAACACCAACTGGTCGTTGGCGTCCCCGATATCATAAAAGACCACGCCTTTAATGCCGGCCTCAGATATCAGCGGGAACTGGAATTCAAGATTGTAATAGAACTGCTGGTTGCCCCCAAAGGGACGCAAAGCCAGGTTTGCGGCTTCTTGGGGCGTGCGGCCTGACGCCAATGCTTGATCGCGTACTTTGGTCGAAAACTTGCGACGGCCGACCGTGAACCAATCGAACCCGCGCAAGGAGTTCGCTCCCCCGAGCAAGAACAATTCGTTGAAAGGTGGCGGCTTGCTCGAATCATTGGACGAGATAAATCCAT
>JBEIHA010000356.1:0-3283 GCA_040381635.1 Pseudobdellovibrionaceae bacterium | reverse complement strand
CCTCGTCGTAACCGTAGTCCAAATCGTAGCGTTCGATATTGGTTTCATAGGTGCGTAGGATTTTCTGCGCCTTTTCGAGCTCGGCCGGTGTCATTTTGAAGTATTCCATGATGGGCAAGATAATGCGTAAGCCCACCGCGAGGCAAGGCCTAACCCCCTTCAATCAGCTGAAAGCGCACCTCTCCGGTGTCGGTTTTGCCCAAAAACAAAGACATGGGCCGCACCCAAACCTGCCCTCCGGGATTTTCGTAAAGGCATTCGTAAAGCACCAGTTCTTCAAGGGTCTCGCTGTGTCTGGCCACACCCAGCACGCGATATTTCTTCTTTTTATAATGGAGGTAGGTCCCTCCGATCACTAAACTGGTCATCTTGCCCTCGCTCTTAACATGTAGGCCCCATTCGACCCGAAAGTGTGCGCGTCCTCAACCAAAAGCTTGGGCACGGCACTTGCGATGGGTGAGTCCGCAAGTCGCCCGTCCGCGAATTGGCTGAGGAACCGCATGGTTTTCGGGGCCCATTTTTGGCTTGGCCATGAATTAAATGGAAAGAAAAGGAGTCCCCATGAAGTTACGTCTTTTGGCTACGGTTCTTTTGGTTTTGGCCGTCACGGGCTGTAAAGTTTCATCCAGCAATAAGGTTTCTAAGGCCCAGTACAGCTACGATTTCGATGACAATGGTTGCAAAACTCAGCGTCAAACTTCGGATTCGGTCGCGGGCATCTGCACCAAACTGGAAGATCACACCTTAAATAACAATTGCGCTTACGGCATGCGGGCGGCCGAATTTAAACGTTACAATTGCGTTGTCGTTCTTGGAAACCGTCCGAGCGCTACGGCCGCGGCTCCTTCTTCGTCTCAGACCGAGTCCAAGGTTGAAAACTACAGCTATGAAATGTCCGAGGATTTGAACGGTGTCGCCTGCTCGACGGGGAAACAGATTTTTTCTAGCCGCCGAGAATTATGTGAAGGTCTCGTGAGTGAAGAGCGCAATCAGAACTGCGCTCTTTCTTCGAGACAAAAATTATTTCAAGCTTATCTTTGCCCTAATCTTGTGAATTGATACGCCCACCAGATCAACAGGCCCTGCAGCGGCAAGCGCAGGGCCATGGCCCAATTAGGCAAGTCCGGAAATAGAAGTTCTTTCTCCTGGTACATGTAAATATTCGCGGGAAAGACCGCGATCAAGACGGCAATCAAACCCCATGCCGAATAGATGCGTGTTTTTGGAATTAATAAGCCAATGGCAAACGCCATCTCGGCCGCGCCCGCAATCCAGTTCAGAATATGCGGCATGGGTAAATAGGGCGGCATCACCTGGAGGTAAAAGTCCGGACTCACGAAGTGATTTAATCCCGCCGCGAAAAATAAAAAACTTAAAAGGTATAAACTTAAAGAGCGCACGCAGATTTCTCCTGAAAGCGTTCGATGTATTGACAGCGCTGACAAAGAGCTTCGACTAATTTGCCGTCGCTAAAACCTTTTAGAATTTTTCGGGAGCGTTCATTGCTGAGTATGTCGGTCAGCGCCAGTTCGCGCAAATTTCCTAGGGGAATGGACCCTTCTTTGTCTAGGCAGCAAGGCACGACGGTGCCGTCCACCAGAATTCCAAAATGTGATTTTAAACCATAACAAAAGCCACGCGTGTTCAAGATCGGAAGATGGGGTTCGGGCCACTTGAACTCGGTATCAAAGTGCAGGTACAAGCGTTGCTTCAAACGAAAGCTTTTCTTTAAGCGCACGTCGATATCGGTCGGCGCGTTCGATCCGAAGCGGCTCGCGATTTTTTGCAGCATTTCTTGGTTCCAAGTGCCCGCGCCACGCACTTCTTGTAAATTCCATAAACGGTAATTGATATAAAGCTCGGGTCTTTCGATCAAAGCGCGTTCGCTAAAAGCGAATATGCGTTCAAGATATTCGCTTGGATCTTTAGCGCCGTAATTGTCGTGAAAACTATGAAGAGAGAAATTCACTTGGCGGAAGGCCGGATGAAGCAGCAGTTGGGCTTTGTCTTCTTTTAAAAGAACACCGTTAGTGACGAAGAAGATCGGCACCGTGTATTTGCCGCAAATCTCGACCATTTCGGAAAGCTTGGGGTGAAGCAAAGGATCACCCATCAAGTGAAAGGCCACTTGCTCGGTCAAGGGGGCCGCTTGTCGGACGATGGACTCGAAGAGGTCTAAATCCATTAATTTCTTGGTACGGATAACTTCGGGGCAAAAGCTGCATTGAAGATTGCAGATATTCGAGATCTCAATGTGGATTTTAGAGAACTTATCCTTCATTTGGGGCAGAGAGTATGAGAGTCTTCGCCCCCATGGCAAGACTGAAAATCAAACTCTCACGCAACCTTAGGCGCTCGGTGCTGCGCGGGCATCCTTGGGTCTACAAAGAAGCTTTGGTCCCGCCGCTTAAGGTGGACAAGGCGCAGCTGGCCCAGGTTCTGGACGCCAAGGGTGAATTAGGATGGGCGATCTACGATCCCCACGGACCGCTTTCTCTGCGAATGCTTAGCACCGACAAGGTGCCGCCCACCCCACCGATCTTGCAAAAACGTTTTGCGCGCGCCTTCGACTTGCGCAAGAACGTTCGGTCAGAAAGTACAAATGCCTATCGCCTGTTCAACGGCGAAGGCGACTTGGTTCCCGGTCTTGTGTGCGACGTCTACGATAAAATCGCGGTAGTGCAGTTCGACGGGCAGGGGCCTTCCGAATTTTGGGATCGCCAGATGGTTTCAGAATGGCTCTTGGCCAATGCCGGGGTTGAAAGTGTGATCGAAAAAACGCGCCGAAATACCGACCGAACGACCGAACATTTGGCGGGTCAACCTTCCGCCCATGAAGTCGTCGTTTTAGAAAACGGCGCCAAGTTCAAGGTGAATTTAGAAAAAGGCCAGAAGACGGGATTTTTTCTGGATCGACGTGAAAACCGCGACTACATCCGCCGCAGTTCGGCCGGCAAATCCCTTTTGAATTTATTTAGCTACACTGGCGGCTTTTCGGTATACGCAGGACTAGGCCAAGCTTCGCGCGTGGCTAGTCTGGATATCTCGAAGGGTGCGGTTCTTCAGGCCGAAGAAAACTGGGCGCTGAATGGCTTAGATCCTTTGAAGCATCAAGGCCTGTGCGTGGACGTGTTTGAATATTTAGCCAGTGCCAATGAATTTTGGGACCATATCGTCGTGGATCCCCCAAGCATGAGCCACGCGGAAGCTCAGCGCGGGATCGCCAAAACAAAGTACATCGAAGTTTTCACGGCCGCGGCCAAACGCGTGGCCCCGGGCGGGG
>JBEIHA010000355.1:0-3292 GCA_040381635.1 Pseudobdellovibrionaceae bacterium | reverse complement strand
GGGCGCGAATCGCGCATCAACCGTAAAATCAAAAGTCTAGGCGTCGAACTCTTGCAGGGTTGGGACCTGCCGGAATCCGCCGCCACCGTGGGCTCCACTTCTTTTTTAAGGAAAGGAGAGCTTATGAATCACCAGTATGATTTATATCGGCTCAATTGGTCGCTCTTTAAGGTTCAGATTTGGTGCCTGCTGCTTCTGCACAAGCGCTATTGACCGCGCCGCCGCGACTTGGGTATGTTGCGCCCAATCAAGGAGAACACACCCATGGCGACGGAAACGACGTTTAGCATTATCAAACCCAATGCCGTAAAAAAGAATGTGATCGGCGGAATCATCTCGCTGTTCGAAAAGAATGGCCTGAAAATTTCGGCGATGAAGCTCACGAAAATTGAAAAAGCGCAGTGCGAAACCTTCTACGCCGAACACAAAGAACGTCCGTTCTTCGGTGAACTGGTCAGCTTTATGACCTCTGGCCCCGTAGTTTTGATGGCTCTTACGGGTGAAAATGCGGTACTGCGCAATCGTGAAATCATGGGTGCCACCGATCCGAAAAAGGCCGCGCCCGGCACATTGCGCGCTCTTTACGGCGATAATGTGGGCGAAAATGCCGTTCACGGTAGCGACAGCGCCGCTAGCGCCGAGCGCGAATTGAAGATCTTCTTTGAAGCCAAAGAATTCGCGAATAAATAAAAATCGCAGAAGTCCAACCGGCATCCCCAGCGATGCCGGTGAGATCATCGAAATCTCGATCGAATCGCTTTCCTATCACGGCGGGCGGGGCGTGGGTCGTTATGACGGCATGGTTGTATTTGTCGGTGGCGTCGTCCCCCAGGACGTCGTTCGCGTACGTGTCACTTTAAAAAAATCCAGATTGTGGGAAGCTGAGCTCGTTGAAGTCGTAACGGCTTCGCCGTTACGGCGGACGCCACCTTGCCCGGTGGCCGATCGCTGCGGTGGCTGCTCGTGGCAGCAAGTGTCCTACATTGAGCAGGTCGTGCAGAAAGAAAAAATTGTACGTGATTCTCTGCGCGGACTCGTTCAGTACGGAGTGTGGGAAACCTTGCCCTTCTTGCGTGCGCCCGCAGAATTCCATTACCGAAATCGCATTCAATTGCATTTTCGCGGGAAGAATAAAGGATTTTTCGCGAAGCGAAGCCGCGACCTGGTCGCCATAGAAAAGTGCTTCATCGCGGACGAACGCTTGAACCAGAGAATGAAAGATTTGGAGGCCGCGGACGGTGCCAAGGTTGAAATTGCCTTGGACCAATCCGGCGAGGTGCTGATGATGGCCGGGGACCGTGATCCCGAGGCCGCGTTGTTTTCACAGGTCAACGAAGCTCAAAATGAAGTCCTGAAAACTCGTTTGCTGGAAATGATCACGGTGAAGCCCGCCTGGCTAATGGATCTTTACGCCGGATCCGGAAACCTAACCATCCCTTTGGCAGAACGCTTTTCGGGCATTATGATCATTGCCGTCGAGTTTAGCCAGCGGGCGGTAGAGCGGGGGCAAAAGGCCTCGAGCAACTTCCCGGGATTACATTGGATGGCTGCCGACGCGGGCGAAGGTCTAACGAACATAAAAAAACAGAACGGCGAGGGAGTTATCGTACTAGATCCTCCGCGAGTGGGTATTTCGCAACAAGTTTGCGAGCAATTATTAAGACATTCGCCTCAACAAATCGTGTATGTCAGCTGCAACCCCTCGACCTTCGCGAGGGACGTCGAAAAGCTAGTGCAGCACGGGGATTTCCGTCTTGAAAAAGTTCAGGCCCTGGATATGTTTCCGCAGACAGAACACGTTGAGCTTATCGGCTCTTTATTGCGACGTAAATTGGCATAGACTCGCCATCCATTTCTGTTAACGTAAACTTATGAAGTTCATGATGATTGTTTTGGTGAGTCTGTCTTCTGTCCTTGGCTGTGCATCTAAGTC
Organism: Pseudobdellovibrionaceae bacterium; assembly: GCA_040381635.1. Classification (GTDB taxonomy): domain Bacteria; phylum Bdellovibrionota; class Bdellovibrionia; order Bdellovibrionales; family UBA1609; genus JALHOQ01. The sequence goes on along the minus strand of JBEIHA010000355.1, from coordinate 1,359 downwards.
TACGAAGCAAAATGAAGAACGAGCGGCCCTCCATATGCAGATCGGGACGGGGTTTTTGGCCAAGGGATTGTATCCGCAAGCGATGACGGAACTTTTGCGCGCAGAACAACTTGATCCTCGAAATCCTTACGTCCTGAATAACTTGGGCATTGCTTATTACGTTCGTGGACGTGAAAGGCAGGCGGAGGCCAAGTTTCGCGAAGCCATAAAGTACGAAAGCAAATTTTCAGACGCAAAAAACAATTTGGCGCGCGCTCTCATCGATCAGAAGCGTTATGACGAAGCTCTTAAGTGGTTGTACGAAGTGGAAGGTGACTTGACCTATCAAGCGCCCGAGAAAACCTATTCGAATATGGGCATGGCCTATTTCGAGATGGGTAATTACAAGAAGGCCGGTCAATATCTTGAACGCTCAATGCAAATTCGTCGCGACAGCTGCACGACGGCCAGTTACTACGGTCGCACTTTGTACGAGACGAAGAAGATAAAAGAGTCGGCCGAAGTACTAGATCGGGCCATCGAATACTGTCGCACCACGAAGTTTGAAGACCCTATTTATTTTTCTGCAATGAGTTATTTCTCTCTCGGACAAAAAGAAAAAACTCGGGCCCGGATCGATGAATTACTGAAGGATTATCCCAAAAGTAAATATGTCGCCAAGGCCAAAGGGATGCTAGAGTTACTCGAAGAATGAAGAACACGGGTGCGCTTCTCAAATCCAAACGCGAGAGTTCAAGCCTTTCATTGAGCGAAGTGGCGCTTGCCACCAAAATTAATCCCAAAGTTTTAGCTGCGATTGAAAACGGTGATGAAGCCCATCTCCCGGCAAAGACTTTTTTAAAGGGATTCATTCGTTCCTATGCTTTATTTTTAAAAATGGACGTCGACTTGGTCATGCGCGCTTTCCAAGAAGAAACGGGGGGACCTCCACCCGCACCTCCGGCGACCGAAACCGACAAAGGGGCCAAGCCCACTAGGTCGACAAAGAACGAACCTTCGGCCTCGGCCACTCGGCGTCGCGTTGGGGATGAAAGTTCGAGCGGCTTACGCACGGTCGCCGTTGTTGTGATCGTCGTTTTGATCGGCTTGATCATCGGCGTTCGCGAACTGATTGAAAAATATCAACGCGAACGCGTTCTTGAAGCCAGTACCGACTTAAACAAAGCGACACCCGTTGCGACCCCACCGGCGAGCGAAGCGCCTGTGGCCGTGGTGGCGGTAGGCAGCACAATCAACGCCGCCACCCCGACGGTGACTCCCCCGGTGGCGGCCGTTGATGTTGCTCCCGACACCGGGGATGAAGTGACGATCGAATCCACCACCGTAGACACCAAGGCTGCGGAGGTGGTGAAGCCGGCC
>JBEIHA010000354.1:0-3296 GCA_040381635.1 Pseudobdellovibrionaceae bacterium | reverse complement strand
GTGATTTGGCTTAAACAAATGGAAGTTTGGAAGCAATGGGCGCTGCTTTGTTTTGGCTTAATGATCCTGCCGTTTCCCTCCTATGACTATAAACTTCTTTACGCTTTGATCCCGTTAACTTTTCTGATGGTCGGCGATTTTCCGAAAGAAAAAGTCAAAAAATATATTTGGCTGCTGTGCCTGTTGATCACGCCGAAAGTCTTTGTTTTGTTCTCTGATGTGCGGGTCTCGGTGCTGATCAATCCGCTACTTATTCTTTTACTGGTTGGCCTGATTTTGACGGACAAGTCGTCACTTGTGGCTTTCGTTCACCAAGTAGGAAGCAAAGGCAAAGGCACTGGTAAACGCCGGTGAAATCGCATTGAGCACATGTATCGAGCGGGGGCCTTTTTCAGCCACGAAGTCCATTTCTAGGCGGCTTTTTTCTAAATCCATCAATTGAGCGCGAATGCCGACTTTATAGAACTCGCCGATATCTTGGGGATCTAGGCGGTGCACCAGGCGTTTCGTTTCGTTAAAAAAATTAGCGGGGCGGTAGCGGGCCATTTCTTGAAAAGCGTAATTGCGAAAGCCCCCGGGGTTACGAATCAGCATTTTGGTCAGGTTCCAGGTGATTTGGCTTCCCTCTTTAAAGCCCACGCATTTGAAGCCTAAGTAGTTTTCGCGGCCAAAGGCGGGGATGGCGGTGGGCCCGAACAGCACTTTGCCATCGACGGTCTTGGTGATGTGCACGCCCAGGAAGGGCATGTTGACGTCGGGCGCGGGGTAGATCAAGCGCTGAACTCGTTTTGAATATTCGGCGCTGGATTTCCAGTATAGACCTTTGAAAGGCAGGATTCGGTATTTGCGACCGACGCCAAAAGAGTGCGCGATCTTATCGGCTTGAGTGCCCGCGGTGTTGTAGAAAAACCCGTATTTATAGGAATTGTGCGTGGTCGAAATTAGTCCGCGTCTTGGATCGGCGTTGGTGATGGCCTCGCCGAATTTTACGGTGACGCCCATCTTTTGGATCTCATTCAAAAGTTTTTGTAAGACGATCTTCGAATCGATCACGGCTGTTTTCGGTGACCAAATGGCGAAGCCGTGGCTTTTGGCTTCAGGTTCGAGCTCTTTCAATTCGTCGAGTGAGATTTTTTTGGCCTCCACCCCGTTGGCTTTTGCGCGCTCAAGCAACGTGTTGAGCGTATTTATGTTCTGGGGTTGAGTGGCGACGATGACTTTGCCGCACTTTAAAATGGGCAATTGATGCTCTTCGCAGTAGGCGAGGAGCCTTCTTGCGCCCTCCACGCAGAAGCGCGCTTTGAGTGAATCCGAAGTGTAGTAGATGCCTGCATGAACGACACCTGAATTCCGGCCACTGGCATGTTCGCCCACGTGATCTTCTTTTTCGATGACGAGGATGCGGCCGCTTTTCATCGTCGCTAGTTCGCGCGCCAGTGTTAAGCCAATCACGCCCGCGCCGGCGATTACGTATTCGTAAGAATCAGTCATGCGTGTGAGTATCGCGCTTGGGCTTTAAAAATCCAAGCGGAATTGCCCCGCGCCACCCTCCCACGTTTCGCCGCTGCCGAAGCGGTCGAGGTCGAAGGTGAACAGGAGCGCCAGTTCGCCGGACTTATTGAAGCGCATATCGTATTTCAGGTTTAGGCGGTGTTCTAGGTTTCGATCGCTTGAGGCCTGGTGTTTTTCTTGAAAGACGGTGGCGTCGTAGCCGAGGCTTGGTGTTCCCGCGCCCCAGGACCTGCCCTTCGGTAGGAATTGCATCCAGACGGTGGGTAGGATTTCTTTCGTGATCACCTGATCGGACCCAGAGCGGTTTTCGCGGTAGAAAAAATAAAGTCCAGGTCTGACCACGTGGGGTCCCATGATAAAGGCGTATTCGATTTGATTGAGCGAGCGTTTGCGGCTGCGGTTCGCGGCCTGGTTCGAGGCAAAGGCGCGGTCGTAAAGGGCGCGCGCCCCAAAGCCCCGGCCGTTCGTTCGAGTCTTCCATCCCATCATGGATACGGATTCGTAAGCCAGGTCTTCGGTTACGGCGCTTAAGTTGGTTTTTTGCGACGGCCTTTCCCAGTGAGCTTCGGCTTTGAAAAAGTCGTCGGTGGTTTCCGTGGACAGGTATTGCACTGATAGAGTGGCGCCTAGGGGTGCTTTGCTCCATTCCTCGGTGCTGAGGTTGCGCTTGTTGCGGTCGTAGTCCGCCCACACCAGGCTTGCGCGGTATTCCCATTCTTCTGATGGAGTGAGGTAAAGCGAAAGGCCCAAGTCGTCTTCGCTTTTATTGAGAGCCGGTGATCCGAAGATTGAAACGGCGATATTCGAGTTCAAGTTGTACTTGAGTTCGAGCGGCATATGGCGGCGGTCTTGTTCGAAATCGCCCTCGACCAGATAAAGAAAACGAAATTCGAGTTTTTCGCTAAGAGCCTGGTTGAGTTTAAGTCTTTGATAATTCAAGAACTGCTTGCTCGAGATGCTGCCGACGCTTAGGTCGAAGGTTTTTTGCGATCTAAGCCATTTGTTCTCCCAAGCGATGGGCCTTTGATAGGTGATGAAATCACTCGAGGCTTCGGCGTCCCAGCGGCTGTTGGTGTTTAAGCCCCAGTCTCGACTTTGAGTGGCGGTGAACGTGTGGTGGTCCGAGATGAAGGCTTGGGACGTTGTGGGTGTGACAAACAGGCTCGCGACGAAAAAGAGTGTGCTCAAGTGAAATTGGCTAAGCTTCATCCCAAAAACTTAGCCTTAATTTTTCGGTTGGTAAATCGGCTACACAAGCTTGATGATTAGAGTCATGACCGTTGCGGCCAGAGCGATAGATCCGGCGAGTAGACCACCAAGTTTTATCGTCAGCCGGTATTCGAGGTTATCCATCTTGTTATGAATCGTGACTAAATCCTGATTCACCTGGTAAATCTCCTGCATTAAGTCAGACCGCAACTGAGCCATGTCCTGCCGTAGGTCTGTGCGCAGCTTTTCCATGTCTTGGGTCAATTCGACTCTTAGATCCTTCATATCTTGAGTCGTCGCAAAATGACTGCCCATCATGTCCGCCATGATCCCTACATGTGCTTCCGCTTGATTTCGAGCCACGCCGGCCTCCTCGAGAGATTTAGTATAGCGCAATGAATTGAACATTTCCATCTCCTGTTGGGAGATGGTGGTTGCAAGGGGTGTCCGGCAGCCAAATAAAATACATTTGACCTGAGGAATCTCTGATTCCGGATCCCGCCCACTAACGCGGCCTAGTTACGAAAAAGAACCGGGTACCTTAGAGCTCCATCTTCGCAATCGTCTGCAATTGC
>JBEIHA010000353.1:0-3297 GCA_040381635.1 Pseudobdellovibrionaceae bacterium | reverse complement strand
TCATCACCCAAACTTTGGCTTCTTGCAGACCCCGCTTGGCCACGACGGTCAGATTCGTGACCACTACCGTTGAGCGGTCGTACTCGCTTCGGTACTCTTCGTAGGACGGCGGCGGGGTTTCCTCGCCTTCGCCGCCGTCTTCAGGACTGGGCGCGGCCGTCACCGCTTCTCCAGCCTTCATTTTCGCGGACATGGCCACGACCACAAACACGCCTTGACCTAAAGTTTCCATTCCGGTCAGCGCGAACGTGCCCTTGGTCACTTTATTTTTCCGACCCTTCACCTTCTGTGAAACCGTTTTCACCGCTTCCGAAACAAAGTCATTGACCGATTCCCCCGAAGTCACCCATTGATGCAGGTTCTGCGGATAAACTTGGCGCACTTCAAAATCCACGGCATCCACGTTCACCGCTTCCCAAGCGATGGATCCCTGGAGCGAACCGGGCAAGTAGCGCGACTTGGATTTGAACGTGAAGCGCGGTTTGAAAGATCCGGTGCGCACGTCTTTGGTCATGTCTTTGACGAGCTTATCGCCTTCTTTTGAGCGCAATCCGGCTTTCAAAGTGATTTTGTATTCAGTCTCCGGCTTAAAATCCCCGATCAATAAAAAGCCATTGCGCTTCGTGCTGATGGAAAACTTGGTCGCCGGCGTGACGCGCACAAAGTTGTACAAGTCGACCGAGTCGTAGGTCGAACCGCCACGGCCGTAGTCGTATTCTTCCGTGCCCTGTGCCACCAGGCCCACTTGCAAACTGAAGTTTTCTCCACCTTCTTGCGCGGAGACGGTACGGACTTCGAGGTCGCCCGCGTAAACACTGAAGGTGGAAATGAAAATCAAGACGAGCGAAATCAGGCGCATGGGGTCTCCTCAAGTCGAATGTTGGGACTTGAACATTAGAAGACCCGCGGAGGACTTTGGGAAGTCCTTCCGCAGCGCATAGGGAATGGATTAGTGACTGAAACTGGTCCTCTTGCCTGTGAATTCCAGTTGGCAGGAGTTCTCAAATTGAATCGGCCTCAACCAACAATGCTGTTTGTTTCACAACAGCGCTTTAGGGGTCCGACCCTCGGAAAGAAACATGCTTTCTAGATCAGGCCGGACAACGAGATCAAGTATCCAATCCTTCGAATCTGCGACAAGTCCATCAAAGGACTGAACACGCGCCCAAATCGATTTTACCGCTGCTACAGAAAGCACTGGATTTATTCAGGGTGCTCACGAACCCCAACTTTTGGAACAGCTACGAAAATAAGCCGTCGTCATCCGAAGGTAGGCCGGAAAACGGGATATAGAGGCCCTGATCGTTCGGCACCGCCCAATCGATAGTCCAAAGCAGGTCGCTATTAATGCGGTTCGGATCAAATGACAGAGGATCGAAGAACCCGCCAATCCAAGCCATCATTTCGGCATGCTCTGGATCTTTTGGATTTCGGATCTTCTCCAACAAGCTTTCGTAGCCTGAAGGCCCGCCACAATCTTCCGGCGGGCAAGCATTCTCACCAGCGATACAAATTGGATATCTCAGGTTCCGATCCCGATCGGTGACCGCTTCCACGGTCACCTCGTGTCGCCAGCCATCTCCGAAGTCGTAATTATAAAAGAATGATTTTTCCCCGCGCAGGGCCGTCGATAATTTGGTGCCCAATGATTTCACCGGAGTTCGATCAAATTCATCGGGTTCGGCGAACCTGACTTTGCCAATTTGAAAGTCATAGAGATGGCTCATTTGCCAGCCCATCGAAATCTGGAGAACCGAATGCAGGGCTTCAAGGGAGAAAGTCCCAGGAACTAGGACGCGGCGCCAAACAAGGGGCTTAGTCAACATCAGAGAAATTCGAAGCTGGAATATCTGCTCATTGACCAGCGAGAGTTTGGACGCCTTCTTTTTTGCCATATCCGAAAAGCGATACCAGGAGCCGCGAACCTCGGGAAGCAGAATCATCCGCGCCGGGACCAAGCGTAAAATATTTCAGCGCCAGTGCGGCGCTTAGAAGATGGCGTATCGAAACGATACATCTTGAACTCAGCCGCGTTGTGGCCTAACCGAAGCCATCTTCCATCCCAATCGTACTTAAGGAATATCCCTCAAGTGCTATATTGACCAAACTAAAGCCTATTTTATATTCGACGTGACCAAACTGAAATACAGTTCATAATGGTTGGTGCTTGACCTGTGTTCAACATAAGCGAGCGTCGACCCCTGTGCTACTTCTGCCCATTTAGGGACTTACCACTCTCTGCTGGGCGAGTACCCACTGGCATATTTCACGATCCACTTCGATCAGAATACCAGTGGCAATTTGGGGACAAGTCCTGTGACTCGCGAAATCTTTTGGTTACCTTTCGATTTCAAAATCAAAAAATATAGAACCGTCACCCGAGTTGCTAGTGCCGGAGTTTCGATAATGGACTGCATGACCGGCGATCAAACGCAATTTGGCGTAAAATACATTATGGAGATTCTTGCGGGGAACGATTAAGGGGGCTTTCATTGTGCCATCGGGATTGATATGGACTTCATAGGTCGTCTGTAGAGTGGCGTCATCAGCAATTGTGGCGGTCACTCTAAAACCAGGAATTTTTATGTCGTCAGGAAGATAGATACTGATTGTCGGCTTAAGGGCCTCCTGAAACTGCTTTTTTACGACTTCATCAAAAAAATTAAATACGAGCAATAGGGTAATTGGCGAAGAATAGAGAAAGATTTTGTATTGGAGCGGATCTTGGTAAAGCTTGTGATGGAAAAAGTAACCGTAATATCCCAAACAAAGTATCGGCAGAATGTAGATGACGACGACGATGTAAATGAACATATCAATAAAGATAATGTACTTTAAAGTGAGTTGCCATAGATTTACGGGCACATCGCGGAAAACCGAGCTTCTTTCTGGACCTTAATTCGAGACTATCCTAAGGGTGCCCAATTCAAGATAATGGCGACCAAAGCTGAGGGATAGCGTGACAAGCTCGAGCGAATCGCCAGATACATTGCCCGACCGGCTGTGAGCGAGGAAAGACTCTCTACCACGGCTTCCGGGGATGTGATCTACAGATCCAAAAAACCTTGGGACGATGGAACGACAGCCCTCAAGATGACACCGCTGGAATTCATGGAACGGCTTGCGGCTCTGGTTCCAAGGCCAAGGGTTCATCTGACGAGATAATTGGCTTAGCTTTGGCCGCCGGCACGAAGCGACCTTTCCAACCCACGGTTGAAATCAAGACTGCACCATCATTTTGTGGCGACAAACGAAACGTGGCTCCACCCGAAAGACTAAGGCGCACCAACCAAGGTG
>JBEIHA010000352.1:0-3298 GCA_040381635.1 Pseudobdellovibrionaceae bacterium | reverse complement strand
CTTTCGATAGCCAATACAACGGCTCGCAGGATTGGAATCTTTGTCTTCAGGTTTTACAGTATGGCAACTCGATCGCGCATATTCCCTTCGTGCTTTATCACTGGCGCGCGCGCAAAGGCTCGATGGCTGACAATGTCCACTCGAAGCCCTGGGCGGTCGAAGCACAGGCCAGGCTAAGAAAGAATTTCGTCGCAAAGAATTTTAAGGGTTTGGCCTTCGATCCCGTCGCAAATCAATTCTCATTCGAACAACAGAGCGAGATCGAGTCACTAATGATTTCGAATCTTCAAAGCGATGAAACAATTGCCGATACCCTGCAACGAATAAAACATCAGGTCTCGAAGGTTCATGCGGATATTGTGTTCTTTGAAGGACAACAAACGGTGCCCTTAGATATAAAAGCAAAGCTCGCCGCCAATTGCCAACTACCTAAAGTCGGATGCGTTTGGCCGTTTCGCGCGGCCGGGCTTAGAACGGCCTATACACTTATGCCCCTAAGCCATGAAGACACGGTCGCGGTTCCGGTCGTGGTGGCACGAAGTTCATTTTCAAACTATAGCGGTAACGTGCTTGCCGGCCCTTTGGATGGGATGTCAATTAAGAGAGAACTTTTGCTTTCGTTAATTGAAGGGATTCTCAGCGAACCACTGCCGGCAAAATTCGAAGGATGCTCGCTCGACGCGGTAGGCGTTTTGATTTCGATCGCAAGCTTGTCGCGGGGAATGCGAAATATGTCATCGAATGCAGCGACCGTTCCGAACGAATCCGGCCCGGTGCGACTCCCCGCCGAGTTTTTGCCCGCATTTGACCCTTTCATATAGTTTGTCGGCCCGCTCGAGTCCACGAGGGCTTCCTGACCCCTTGCCTTTTTTAGAAGGAATTGTTGCTAAATATAGCAAGGGGTCTGGGAACACCGTGCCGCTGCCGCGGAAGTGTAAATGCCGCACCGTTATTTTCTTCGAGCCCACTTGTGGCGAGGCCGCTAAACTCGGTACACTCGGCGCATCCCATGAGTTTTTGGCTACAGAACCTCAATCCAGAACAGCGCGAAGCCGTTCTGCACGATCATGGCCCCTTGCTGATTTTGGCGGGCGCGGGATCGGGCAAAACGACTGTATTGGTATCGCGCACCGGTCGGCTGATCGCCGAAGGCCTTACTACGCCTGAGCGGATCTGTGTTCTGACGTTCACCAACAAAGCCGCTAACGAGCTGAAACACCGCGTGGCCAAAAAACTGGGCGGTAAGGCTGAAAAAGTTTGGGCCGGAACATTTCATGGATTCGGGCTGCAATTCTTGAAAGAACATTGGAAAGAAGCGGAGCTTCCGAAGCGCTTTGGCATTATCGACGGCGGCGATGCCTTAAGCGTGCTTAAAGATCTGTTGAAGGAACACAAAAGCTTTGAAAAAGAACGCTTCGATCTAGAAAACCTAATGAACCGCATCGGTGACATTCGCGCGAAGAAGAAAAATTCGCACGACGAAACCATCGAAGCCGCTATGGCCGAAGTGCTGGCGCCGAAATACTTAAGAAAGCTAAAAAATCTAGGCGTCGTGGATTTTGAAGAGCTGCTGATGAAGCCGCTGAAAATGATGCAAGAGAGCGAAGCGATCCGCAATAAAATGCAAGCGCGCTACGACTTCTTGATGGTCGACGAATTTCAAGACACCAATCACACGCAAATGAAGTTCGTCGATATGCTGACCGCTGGCCATAATAATATTGCGGTCGTCGGCGACGACGATCAGTCGATCTATGGCTGGCGCGGGGCCGAGATCCGCAATATTCTGGATTTCCCCAAGCGCTACAAGAAGTGCAATGTCGTGAAGCTCGAACGCAACTATCGCTCCAGCGGAAAAATTTTGGATCTGGCCAACGCCATCATCGGCACGAATAAAGATCGACACACCAAAGTCTTAAGGTCAGGCCTGGATCAACCGGGCGAGCTGCCCGAACTTTTTACTTTTGAAAACGAAGACATCGAAGTCGACCAAGTGGTCACCGATCTGCAAAACTTCAAACGCAAAGGCTACAACTGGCGCGACATCGCCATCCTCTACCGTTCGAATTCGCAAGGTGGTTTGATGGAGGGCGGTCTTCGCCGCACCGAAATTCCGTACAAGCTCACCGGCGGCACCGCCCTGTTCGACCGCAAAGAAGCCAAGGATTGCTTGGCGTACATCCGCTGTTCGATCTTCCCCACCGAAGTTTCGTTTCGCCGAGTGATTAACTTGCCCGCGCGCGGGGTCGGTGACGTGACCCTCGACGCGATTGAAGCGGTCGAAGGCAAATACGATTTCTACCAAAAAACACGCGTGTGGGCGAAAACGAATACCGACGAAAAAGCGGCCGAAGCCATTTCAAACTTTTTAAGCTTTCTCGAAGATTTCAAAACCCAGCTGATTCATTCACCGCGAACCGCAGAAGAGGTTTTGGAAGAACAATTGCGCATGTTGGGCTACCGCGATTATGTGAATCAATCCTACCGCGATCCGCAGGCGGCCGATCGGCGGTGGCTGAGCATCACCATTTTAGGTCGCATCTTGAATGGCATGTTCGAAAAGCAGGGCCGCAACCTAATGACGCTGGAAAAATTCATCGACCTTATGGAATTGCGCGACCTAAGTAACGATGATGACGCGGACAAAGATCAAGTTCAGATGATGACCTTGCATGCCTGCAAAGGTCTTGAATTTCCGTTGGTGTACTTGCTGGGCCTTGAAGAAGATCTGCTGCCGCACGCTAAATTGGGTGGCGACGTGGACGAAGAGAGACGCTTGTTTTACGTCGGGGTCACTCGCGCAAAGAAACATTTAATCCTTACCCGAGTGCGTGAACGCAAACGCTACGGTCGCTTGAAGCCGGTTGCGCCTTCGCGCTTCCTGATGGAAATCGACCGTGCCCTGGTCAAGGAAATGAACGGCGGCCGGCCACTGGAAGTGGGTCAGCGAGAATCTTTGATGGCGGAATTGATGAAGAAGCTGGACAAGAAAATCGCAGATCGGGATGTGGAATAGTTCTGCGAACTGCTCAAAACTTAACGCACAATACCCTGTCTAGACAGGAGACTGCGCGTCTAAATAAATTTTATTTTGAATTAAAACCAATATCCTTACGCATCTGAACCCCGCGCCACGAAGCATGCTTCGCTTGCGAATAAGCTTCGCGCAAGGCCTCATCACGCGAAGAACCCATGCCAATAGCATTCAACACGCGTCCACCGTTCGTCACCCAGTGCCCGTCTTTCGTCGCTGTCCCCGCGTGCACGCATTATGTTGAAGCCCCTTGGAAACCCAAGT
>JBEIHA010000351.1:0-3299 GCA_040381635.1 Pseudobdellovibrionaceae bacterium | reverse complement strand
TTCCGGAGTAACCTGTTCCGCTTATTTCGTTAAGAATGAGAATGTTTCCATTTTGATTCGCAGTGAAAAACTTGATGTTGATGCTACCGGCGGCCTCTCTGGATTTGTTTTTGAATATGGCAAGAGAACCAAGGTTGTATTTTACTCTAACTTAAACGGGCCACGGTTAAAGAATACAAGTATAGAGTTGCAGTCGCGAGTGGGCGAACATAAAATTCCTGTGACCTACACTTCCTACTATGAGCGCACAAATTTCCCCGCCAGTTTGAATGTGAATTCAATTTGAGTAGGTCGACTTGAGTGATTTAGTGCGTATCCGCGCCTTCGCTTTTGAGATCGTTCAGGCCACCCGCGTTTTCGGCTTTGAAACCAAGTTTCTTTAGCTCTTCCACCACGCTCGCTGAGCGCCGGCCGCTGCGGCAGTAAACAAAAATAGCTTTGTCTTTGTTGAGTGACGCCGTGAACTTGCGCCATTCGGGGGTATCCATCAGGGATTTAGGGAAGACCAAAGCCCCTCTCACGCGGCCGGTGGCGACTTCTTGATTTTCGCGCACGTCCAGTAAAACGGCCTTACCACTTTGAAATTGCGTCAACGCTTTTTTAGTCGTGTTGCGATCCACGGCGGCCGCGGCGCCAAAGGCGCTGAGGACGCCAATCGACAACAGGGCTGCGGCGAAACGCCAACCCTTCATCGCTGCTTGCTCTTTTGATTGGCCATGCAAGTGTCGAAGCCGGCTTCAGAAGCTTTGAAGCTTTGGCCATCGGTGGTTTGACAGTTCATATCGGCCGAAAAACTAAACCCGTCTTTCGCGCCGGTCGCAGCCGGCTGGAGATTGGAAAAGTCGGGCAGTTCAAGAGGCTTTGAATCGGATTTTTTGGCGCTGGATTCGGCCGCTGAGGTATTCACACCAAACAGAAAAATAGCGAAGATCAGTTTTTTCATTTTGTTTCCCCCGGTCGACAGTTAGCCTGGCGGACAATGCTGGACAACTGGAATCTACGATTGGCTTGTGGTGTCGAAAGGGTCTTCTTTTAGAGATTTAGCCTTCAGATTCCACATGCAAGCAAGTGACTGCCCAAAAGCTGGATGGGCATGGCCACGGTGTCTCGGCTAAGGGAGGTTTTCTCTCCACCCGCAGTCACGACGATCTTGCTTTGTGGTCCCGGAAAAACTTTTTTGGCTTCGGCGTCGAGATCAAAGGGCTGAGCTCCGTGTATGGCTAACTTAGCTTCTATAAATATAAATTTATTCCCAGATTGAAGAACAAAATCGACTTCATTTTGCTCTTTGGTTCTCCAAGTGAAAATCCGCCAGTCTTTAAGAAAGTTATCTTTGGTTTTCACTAGCTCCGAGAAAACTAAGGTTTCAAACAAGCTTCCCGCCTGGTTCGAATTCCAAAGAGTATTCAAGTCGTTGTGACCCTGAAGCCGGGCGCAAAGCCCGACATCATAAAAAAAGAGCTTCTTCATTTTTGTAATTCGCTTACTTAGATTCGAATGAAAAGGCGGCACAAGATCTACAATAAAATTCCGCTGTAACATCGAAAGCCAAGATTGAACTGTTTTTTGGTCCACGCCCGCCGCACCTGCAATCTCGCTCAAGTTTATGAATTGACCGGTGCGCGCCGCAAGCAAAGACAATACCGTTTGAAACTCGCCCATCTTGGCGATTCCCTCCGCGGAAGCGATGTCTTTTTCGATAAAGCTCAAGACATAGTCATTCAAATATCTTTGGGTATGAAGACCTTTGTCAGTATAGAGTTCGGGAAAACCACCCTTAAACAATATTTCTTTGACGGACAAAGATGGAAAGCTGGCCATGATCTCACGTACTGACAGACCGTGTAGCGAATAGAGATGGGCGCGCCCGGCTAGAGATTCCATCACCGTTCGATCAAGCAAAAGGCGGTTCGACCCGGTCAAAAAGTAGAGAGTTGATCTTGAAGTCTCTGTCTTAAGCCGCTCGCGCCTGAGTTGGTCGACCCGTCGCTTGATCTCTGGAAATAGATTCGGTGCATACTGCGCTTCATCGATGAGGCAAGGAAGATCCTGATGATTCAAAACAAGACCTGGATCACTTTGCGCTCTCAGCCGCAGTGACAGATCGTCTAAGTAGAGGGTCGACGCCGGCAATAACTGGTTAAGCAAGGTCGTCTTTCCGACTTGTCTTGGCCCCCAGAGTAGGACCACTTCAAGCTGGGAAGAGGCCTTGAGTGTGTCTAAAAAATCCCTTATTATAAGCATTTGGCTATTATGGAATGACGGCACGAAACTGTCAACAAGCACCAGCGTCCAGGTCCAGTTCAACTAAAATCTTAGTTGCTAACAACTAAAAGCTTAGTTAGCGTAATCGAAACGGGGGACCTCGATGAAAAAGAAAGCACCTGAAAAGCTACTGACGGATGTCGAACTCGAATTTATGTCGGTGATCTGGGCCTTAAGTGAAGCCAGCGTTAACGATGTGATCGACCAGCTCCCGCCCGAGCGCAAAGTCGCTTACACCTCGGTGTCGACGATTCTACGTATCCTCGAGCAAAAGGGCGTCTTGATGGCGCGCAAAGAGGGGCGCGGACACGTGTACGTGCCGACTTTCACCAAATCCGATTACGAAGCCGTCAGTTTACAACATATGGTGAACAAAGTTTTTGGTGGCACGCCGGTGGCGTTGGTCCGGCAACTGCTGGGGTCAGTAAAAATGAAACCGGATGAAGTCGCGGAACTTAAAAATCTCTTAAACAAACTGGAGAAGGGCAAATGAAATTCTTTAGTTTGTACCTGACTATCAATCTGGTCCTGACAGCGGCGGCTTTGCTGTTGATTTTAAGTTCACCCGCTTTAAGTAGATTCAAAAGCGCCCTTCAGTTGCGCTTGCATTACGCGGTGATGTTCTTCGCGCTCATAGTCAGCATCGGGGCGATGCTAAAAAGTGGCGGCGAAATTTTCGAGCCCGTCGTCAAGGTTTGGTCGGCAAGCGGCAAAGCGAATTCCGATCAAGCCATGGTAGGCCCTTCGCGCGGGCTAATGCAAATTCACACCGGCACGGTCCCGGTGCCCGCCGATTATTTCTTTTTGTTTATGATGGGACTGAGCGCGGGGGCCGCGCTCGTTGGGATTTGGCATTTATCGAAGGGATTTCGAAATCTGCAGCGCTTGCTCAAGAGCTCGGTTTCGATTCGCCGGATAGGGAAAGTGCAGGTCCTGATCAGCGACCAAGTGCAGGTGCCTTTTTCTTACCGCGCGCCGGGCCGCGCCTATGTGGTGCTGCCGCAGTATTTACTTACAAATCAAAACTCCTTTTC
>JBEIHA010000350.1:0-3302 GCA_040381635.1 Pseudobdellovibrionaceae bacterium | reverse complement strand
CCCAGGGCATCCCAGAATTCCGAACGACCCGCATCGGTCAATGGAGGCGCCCTTTCAGAATGCAATTCTTCTTCGAAACGTTCGGGATGCATACCAATATATAAGAAGCGCGAAAGCGAAATCATGCGTCCGACCTTTTCGGGGCGGCGACGGTACGCACGGTCCACCACTAGTCCACCAAGTTCGGTGGGGCCATCGGTATTGACGTTCAAACGCAAAATTTGGTGAATAAATCCGATACCCAGCTCACGGCTGAAGCGTTCTTTCTTTAACACCTTGAAACTGTAATTGGGCGAACCGGGAGTTCCATTTTTAGCGGCGATCATCGAGCTTCCCGTGACCAGTTCACCTTCGGTGTCCTCAACGACGAAAACGTATTCAGCTTCGGATTTGCCGAGATCACCATTAAACGAAGCTACGCTTCGATCGATCTTCATTTCCAAGACACGTTTTTCGGCGGGAAGATTGAGCAGCGAGAATTGGCGCGCCAATTCCAGAAGCTGTTGCAAATCTTCGCGGCGAACCGCGCGGACGATGAAACTCACTGGCAAAACCTTTCCATTAGAAGTCGGTACACCTGTGTGGCCGTTTTCAAGTCGTTCACGTTAACACTTTCATTAGGAGCATGGGAATTGCCGACACTTTGCCCCGCTCCCCAAACCAGACATTCGACCCCGAGGCGGCTAAAAACACTGGCTTCGGTCACCATGGTGATTTTCTCTAAAGCCGGGCTAAGCCCCAAATCGCCTAAAATCTCTTGAGCCTGTGAAACGAAGGGCAAGGTAGGCGGAGTCGTAAATCCCTTACGATAGTCCTTAACGCGAAGCGTCGCGCCCACGGACTGAACCGCTTGCTCGAGCTTCTTCATCCAGTTTTCGTAGACTTTATCTGGCACCGAGGGCGGCAGGCGGCAGCTCCCTGTCAAACGGATATCGGTATCAAAAGTGCGAATCATACCGACATTCACCGTAGGATGAGGTGGCCGAAAGCCTTCGTCACGATGGGTTTTCAGTTCTTCGGCAAGCTCTAGAAAGCTGACGTACATTTTTTTAAGCTTCGGAAGGATCGGATCCTTTAGTCCCGCGGCGGTGTCGATTTCTAAAACCGAATGCCCCGGCACCGAATTGTAGTTAATGCCGCCGTCCATATCCATAATCGCAATGCCTTCGGGCATCTGCGCCAGGTAAGCCAGCATTTTCATAATGGCGTTTTCCCCACTGCTGGGATCTGACGAATGGGCGGCTTTGCCCGCGAACATCTTGGACTGGCTGGTGGCCGATTCAAGCAAATCGTGATCACGTCGGTAGTCGCGCTCTTGATCAGAAAATGGAATCGAGATTTCTAGCACCGCGAGGCCCTGCCCCGAAGTCACCAATTTCATATCTGTGGGCTCGCCGATAAAGGCGTGAGTCGCGTTTATTTTTTTACGACGCATAAGCTTGATCGCCCCATTCATCCCTGTTTGCGCGCCAAAAGTGCCGACCAATACGAAGGGTGTTTTCATCGGACGCTTGGCCATCTCTTTGGCCGCCTCGAGCTTGCACAAAAAATCGAGCTTCACGTCGGCGGTACCCAAACCATAAATCAAATCGTTATAGATCGAAGCATTGAATGGATTGCTCTGAGTTTTCGTCCACTGACTAAAATGAGCAGCTTCGACCGTGTCCAGGTGAGTTTGAAATAGAATTTCTTTAGCCGGAATGCCGGCTTGAGGACGCGCGATCACATTGCATTGATCGACGCCTTCCATAGACTCTCTTTGATATTCCACATGGAGGCCCGCTTGCTCGCACAAGCGCCCAGCGAATTCGGCCGAGGTCAAATTGCCGTGGCTAGGCGTACTGTCGAGGGCAATCAGCCGCCGGCAGTTCTCCAAGAAGGAGGACACGGTTTCATTCAAGCATGCTCCAACACGGACTTTTCGATGATCTTCTGCGCCGCTTGGATATCTTGCGCGGTGGTGATCGCCGGCAACAAGAAACGAATGCGGTAAGGATCGCTGCCGCAACCAAAACAGATCAGGCCATTCTTGAAAAGCGTCTTCAAAAGGGCCAGTTGCTTTTCTTTTGTTCCATCGAGCGGAGTCACCGCCACCATCAAACCCATGCCGCCGGCTTCACGCAAAAGACCTTTACACGAGGTCTCGTTGAGCTCGTTCAACATGCCGACGAAATCCTTATGGATGGCCATGATCTTGCCCTTCGGACCTAAATAACCATCGTTTTCGAGCATATTTAGAATTTCAAGACCCGCCGCCAACGCGGGAGTCGAGCCAGAGAACGTCCCGCCCAATAATCCGGGATCGGGTTTGAATTCTTCGGTGAAAAACGTGGCACCATTCTGCGCGGTCTTCGCGATCGTGCATAAGTCCACGTATTGGCCAATGCACAAAGATTCGAAGGCGAACATATTTCCGGTGCGCGCGAAGGTTTGGATTTCATCCGCCCAAACGGGGATGCCTTTTTCTTTGCAGAATTCCAAAAGCGGTACGTAGAACTCGTGGGTGGCGGCACGGTAGCCGCCTTCGCCCAGCATGGGTTCAAAAACAAAACAATTGATGTTGTTCTCGTGCTTGGCCCAGTGTTCTTTTAGAACAGAAAGCGACCTGTCGGCGGGGCCTTTGGGGTCGTAAAAAGGGATCCTCAGGATTTCGTTGTAGTCCGGCATGCCCACTTTGAACGCTGGATTGTCGGTGATTTCTGTCATCATCGTGGACCGACCGGCAAAGGCATTCTTAAAGGTCACGATCATGCGCGCGCCACGTTTTTTCTGGCGCGAAATTTTAAGCGCATTTTCGTTCGCCATCGTCCCACACGTCGAAAGCCAGACGTAATTCAATCGGCTGTTCTTCTTCGCCATATTCAAAAGTTTTGAGCTCAAGTGAAGGTACTCTTGATTGGGCTCGAGATTTCCCTGCTGGACGATATCGCTCATCGCACCTTTCAGGGTGGCGCGCACCACGCGCGGGTGCGAATGGCCAAACAAATGAATACCGATGCCGTTGATCAAGTCCATCTTGACGCTGCCGTCGGTGAGCTCGACATACACGCCGCGTCCGACGCCCGACCCTAGGAAGCTGTAGAACAGCGGGCGGCTACGCACGTCGCCGAGTTGTTTGATATCGGCGGCGGCTTTGCTTTCAAGTGCGGGATCCGCCGCTTTTACGCCTTCAATGCGTTTGCCATGCTCAAGAACTTGCTCCACCAGATTATCCAGCAAGGTGTTCACTTGTCCCGAATTGCTTAGCTCTTGGCCTAATGTGCCCACAAAAAAACCCTTTCGTTTTACGACTCGAATGCCAT
>JBEIHA010000349.1:0-3316 GCA_040381635.1 Pseudobdellovibrionaceae bacterium | reverse complement strand
GTTCACGACCAGGTCAAGACTATCAATATCCAGACCGCGCGCCGCTACGTCCGTTGCTACTAAAACGCGAGTCGTTCCGTTGCGAAAGAGGGCCATCACCTGGTCACGATCACGTTGTTCGAGGTCACCGTGAAGTGCCGCGACGTCTAAGTTTTCACGTTCCAGGGCTGACGCAATTTCGGCGATAGAAACTTTCTGATTGCAGAAGACCAGCGCCGAGGCGCCGCGCGCTTTCACCAGAAAGCGCCTTAGCATTTCTAATTTTTCGTTACTGTCCAAGGGAATAAAGAACTGGTCGATCGACTGGTCGGTGGCGGCAGCATCCTCGATTTGAATATGAACGGGATCTTTCTGAAAACCCCGGCTTAGATTTTTAATCTGTGGCGGAAACGTGGCAGAAAAAAGTGCGGTTTGCTTTTTTTCGGGAAGTTCCTGCATGATCGCGCGCATCTCTTCTTCGAAACCCATGTCCATCATGCGATCGGCTTCATCCAACACCAAGGTCATCAGGGCGTCCAAGCCTAGGTTGCCTCGGCTTAAGTGATCCAACACTCGGCCCGGAGTTCCCACCACGATATGAACACCTTTTTCGGCGGCTTCACTTTGGGGCTTCCCTGGCTGACCACCGACCATTAACAAAACTTGCAGTCCCTTGTGTCTGCGTCCCAGGCGGCGAATTTCACGGGCCACCTGATCGCTTAATTCTCGTGTGGGACAAAGAATCAATGCCTGGATTTCACGTCGGGAAACATCCAGCTTATTCAGAATCGGCAGAGCGAAGGCCGCGGTCTTCCCACTGCCCGTCTTACTTTGCGCGATCACATCGCGAGATTCAAGCAGCACGGGAATTGCGCGCGCTTGCACGGCAGTCATTTCTTTAAATCCGACCTCGTCCACCACGGCTAAAAGATCGGCAGACAATTTCAATTGTGAAAATAAGGCTGAAGACACAGGTATTTCCTTTATCGCTATTCACAGAGCTTCAGGAGCTTCTGACAATAGCGTTCTAAAATGCTATCGAATTCACCGATCTCTTGGATGGTTGTTCGCGCAAAGGCCTTGGACGGTTCGACGAACGCGTCGTGCATGGGCTTCACTTGAAGCAGAAATTGTTTTTTAACACCCTCAATGGTGCGGCCTCGATCGTTCACATCACGATTCATCCGACGTTGGTAGCGGAGGCTTTCGTCCGTATCGAAAAATACAAGATCGTCGAAGAGAGAGCGCACGAGAACAGAATGGAAGATCAGGATCCCGTCGACAAGAATAATGGGTCGACTTTCCATTCGCTCGGTCTCGAGTCTTCGCGAATGTGTTTTAAAATCGTAAATGGGAAGATCCGCGGCCTCGCCGTTTTTCAATTGCGTGAGCTTCGCGGCCAGCAGCGGGAAATCAATGCTGTCCGGGTGATCGAAGTTGACCGCGCCGCCGTCAAAATCAAAATGCGCCGACTGGTCGATATAGAAACTGTCTTGGTAAACGACCGCGCAGCGCTGGGGACCCAGTCGTTGGCAAAGGGCCGCTGCGAAGTAGGTTTTCCCCGACCCACTTCCCCCTGAGACTCCTAAAATATGTACGCCTTTACTTGGTTTGATAAAGCCTATCCCCGGCATCGCCTAGACCCGGCACTAAATATCCGAGCTCGTTCATTTCTTGCTCGACATTCAAAGTGAAAATTTTGACATCGGGATGAAGTTCATAAAGCCTAGCGGCCGCTTGCTTACTAATCAAAATGGTCAAGATTTTAATCTTTCCCACTTCGTAGCTTTTTAGGCGCTCGATCGCTGCCAGGGCCGTGTCCGCGGTGGCCACCAATGGATCGCAAAGAATGGCTTCGCGCCCCTGAATATCCGCGGGCATTTTGAAATAGTATTCGACGGTGCTATGAATAAATTTATCCCGATAGATCCCGATAAAACCTGCGGAGGCAAACGGAATCATCGACAACACGGCGTCCAGCATCCCGTTGCCTGCGCGCATGATCGATACCACCACGGGCGCATTGGTGATGCGGTCCACTTTCACTTTTGCCAGGGGCGTTTCAATTTCAACTGTTTTGATTTCCTTCCAATCCCGCATGACCTCAAAAGCTAGAATGCGACTGATCTCTTTCATCAGTTCACGGAATTCGGCCGAGCTGGTGTTCTTGTCGCGCAAGAAGCCAAGCTTATGTTTGAGCAAAGGATGATCTAGGACCACAAGATTTTTATTCATAAGTTCTCCAGATACGATTTAGAAAACGGTGCCGTCACTGACGATCGTCAGCGGCGGTTCACCACTCTGACGTTTTTCTTTGGCTATAAAACGCCCCGCCCACCACGTCCCGCCCTCAAGAACTTTGGCCAGCGGAAACTCTTCGGGCGTTTTGCCCAAGGCCTTTTGCACTTCTGCGCCGATACGGTCTAAATAGTGAATCGTCAACGCGCGCCACTCAATAATTAAATCGGAATCCGGCTTCCATTTTTTATCGGAATCCACCGGTCGCCTAAGGGAAATCAATCCTGAATCCAAAATCAATCCGCCATTGCGGTATTCCGCAAGCCCCGTCAATCCTTCGACGTTGATCACCTTAAGCCCTGCGTCCTGAATCGGCTCGATCAGAGAGTAAGTCATCCACTGCGAAAGCTTATGAAACGGAATCAATAATCCGTTCGAATGCTTCCATACATCGCCTAAATTTACGCCGCCACTGACTAGCCGCCCGGGCCAAATTTCACCCAGACCGTCCAGAACTGCGCGCAGCAGCCCCGGCGCGGGAATATTTTCGCCAAATTTTTCTTTGACGTAATCGATGATGTTTCCTGGTCGCCCCTCTTTAAATATGGTTTTGTTCTTCATGGCCCGACCAAGATTATTCAGCAATTGCACACGGCCCTGGGCACCCAGCAATGGATTGCGTGGACTGGCCTGAAAATGGGTTTCCAATTCGGCCGTGGTGAGCGAACTTAAACCTTCGGCGTCGGCCCGTAAGGTTTTTTTATCGCCCGCCATCGCCCCTGACAAAAACATATGGTAGCTGGCTACGCCCAAACCTTCGGACCGAGCGAAGGGTTCGCGCACACCTTCTTCGCGGTAATTCCAATCTTTCCCCGCACCCGCATCGAGCAAAACGGAAGTGATGACCAAATCCAGTTCGGCCCGCGCTCGGTCCATGGGATCTAAACCTTGCGTGATTTTCTTAAACTGCGAGGGCCGGTCAATGCCGCCAGCACGAAAGTGCCCCCAGCGAGAATGAAAAGGGATCTTTTCATCTGGATAGTTTTTCTTAATGGTTTCAAGAACGTATTTTACGGTTTTCGGGAACCGCTCTTCATTC
>JBEIHA010000348.1:0-3350 GCA_040381635.1 Pseudobdellovibrionaceae bacterium | reverse complement strand
AAGTTTTCATTTACGATCGACCTACTAGCCGATCCTACAGAAAAATACTTAAACGCTTTGGGGGTAAAACAGAGCGAATACAAAGGCACGATGTATTGGGACCGCACTACTTTTTTGGTCGACCCCAAAGGCGTGGTCCGTAAGGTGTACGAAAAAGTGAATCCGCAAGGTCACGAAGATGTGCTTTTGCGCGACATCGCCGAAATGAAAAATACCTAAGGTTGGATTAAAAAACGGCCGTTCCCCGCTCGTTTAGTCGGTTCGACTGGCTTTTTGGTCCTCTGTGGCGGAACGGGATGCGATGTAGCTCTTGGTGTCATTGCGGCGCGCGCCGCTTTTGCGGCTTGAATTGCCAGGTTCAATCGATGGGTCGCGAATGTTCCCAAATCGTTTTTTCCGTAGACGCAAGACTCCCTAGTGAGAACATAGGAATCCCCGGTGCAAAGCTGGGCGCCAGTCATGAAAGTCATCCTTTGCGAGCGCAAAATTTCTTCGTTTTTCTTTAACCAATCGGGATTCACGCCAGCGGCGGTGAGCAATCCGATTTGTATGCGAATCCGAGTTTCACGCTCAATCTGATCGAGAATACTGACCGCCGCTCCGTCGCGCATTTCCACTGGGCTATGAAATCCAAACTTGGCGTCCGGAGCCACCATCATTTTCAGCGCGTTTTGGTTAAGGGTACTGGTCAAATGGCTCATCAATATAACGCAGGCGGAGGAGCACTCGTCATTCACGATGATCAAGTTAAACAAACTGTGTTTGTGATAAAGTTCGTTCGACGGTTCAACGATGGCCTTGGCAAATTGGCTCATCAGCTCGCCGAAGCCGCCAGGACTGGTGATGAAAATCGCCGTGGGTATCCCGCGGACCGCCTGGACATTCAAGAATTTTCGGATTTTCACCGCGTCGTCAGCCTTAAGCATGGCACCGTTTGCGATAACGTAGGCGTGTCCATCGTCTTCGTCTTTGGACAAATACAAATTCATCGCGCTGCCGGCTTGAACGGCAACCGCCAAGAGCAGGCAGAGTCCAGTTTTTAGGGCCCATAGGAAACGCATAGGTCCGCCGTGAAAGTTCAAAGGCCCGACGGACAATCCGCCAGGCCAAGAGAAACAGAAAGACTATCTGCCGGGGGGAACTAAACAACCGTGGAAGCTATAGACCCTGCCGCGGCTGTTCGAAAGGAAGGGAGTCGGACGAACGCCGGCGCCTTTCCACGCGTTAGACGAGATTTTAATCGCCGCATGACCGCACTTGCGACCTCTACCGCACGAGCGACCACCACCCATAAAGCATGCCGTGCCGATGGGATTGGAAGACGAGTAAGAAACGGGTCGCCAGCCGGCCGCTTTGTAGCGGGGATAGGCTTGCGAGGCCATCGGGATACCCTGCGGAACGGCGCGCGTGTAACGAGCGGCGTGTAAGCGAACATCACGCAAACAATAGGTCATACCACCACGACCGCGACGACCGCGCCCACCGCGACGACGAGCACTTCCACCACCACGACGAGCCAGCTCAGTTGCTACATACTCCGAAGGTTCGCCTTCAGCGAACTGACTTAAGCCTTCGATGTCGATGCCTTCAACATCGACAACTTGCAAAGCAGCACGGTCCAGATCAGAAGCCGCAATCCAAGCTATTGTGGGCTGGCCGGGGTCAATACCCGGATTATTGATTTCAAAGCCGTCTTCGTCGATACCAACTAAGACAAAACGCTTATCGGCGCTGATTTCCAAGATGGTAATTTCCGTACCTTCTACCAAGAGTAGGGAAGGGCCGTTCACGTTTAAGTTGTCATGGGTGTCTACTTCTTCGAGCACACCGACCGTCACGGTTTTCGACAAGCTATACCAGCTGTCCTTTGCCAAGCCAGCCGACTGCCTCGGAGCTTGACCGACGATGCCGGTCACGGAGTTGAAGCTCTCGGCGCCGTTGCCGAGCGAAGCGGCCGCATAATCTGCTGCCACAAACTGAGTGGCCATAAAAAAGGTCATAATGTGCCGTAAAGACATTTCTGTCTCCTTTCAAAAAGTTCCGATCCCGAAATCCTTGTTAGTCGCTGATTACAAAGCAAAGTGGGGACCATGGGCATAGCTGTCTATTTTCGATTTAGAGGGGCGCAAAATGTTACACGGTGACGTAAATGAGAAGCCGATAAAAAGAGGGGAGGAGAGCCTCCCCCGTTTTTCGCAGGAAACAAAAGATCGAATCAAGTGACCGAGTAGACTCGGTTAGACTCGCGCCATCCATGGCGCAGCCTTACTAATATATGAGGCGGGTTAGAGCCTCTAGGCGAGCCAACCCCGGTTCAGGAGGTCGACTCTTCTGTGAGTTAAAGCTATTGACCAGAACTATTCGGAAAAGAGCGGATCAAAGCCCGTTCTTATCCGAAAGACTTGTTCAATAGGCCTAATGCAGTCTGGGCGGTGTTGTTGGCTTGGGCCAACACGGAGGTTCCAGCCTGTAACAAGATGTTGTTACGGGTCATCTCCGCCGTCTCTTCGGCGACATCTACATCGCGAATACGCGAGTTAGCTGACGACATATTTTCCACGCTGACAGCTAAGTTGCTAATCGTGGAAGTGAGACGATTCTGAATAGCACCAAAATCCGCGCGCAGAGCAGACACCGAAACGATCGCTTGATCGAGTGCTGACAAAGTATTCTGTGCAGAAGCTTTGTCGGCAACGCTGGTCAAGTTCACGCCTAGGGCCGCCGAGTTGGCGTCGGCTTTCGAAGCATCGAAAGACAATCTATCGATATTCGGATCGTTACGCGTTCCAACTTGGAAATCCAAGATTGAACCGGTGCCGGAGAGCAGCTGAGTTCCGTTGAACTCGGTGCCGTCGGCGATACGATCGATTTCTGAAACAAGCTGATCGTATTCCACGTTCAAGAACTGGCGTTCCACAGGTCCGATGGTATCAGAAGCTGCTTGTACGCTCAATTCGCGAAGGCGGATCAAGATGCTCGAAATCTCGTTTAAGCTGCCTTCCGCAACTTGCACGAGCGAGACGCCATCTTGAGCGTTACGCGAAGCCTGTTTAAGACCGCGGATCTGAGCACGCAAGTTCTCGCTGATCGCGAGTCCAGCGGCATCATCGCCCGCACGGTTAATTCTGTAGCCGGAACTTAAACGTTCCAAGCTCTTGTCCAAACCCATCTTCGTGCCCATCAGATTTCTCTGAGCGTTCAACGAAGCTGTGTTCGTATTAATTCTAAGTCCCATTTTCTCCTCCTTGAGATTTGAACATCATCCTTGATGCTCACGAAGCAGCTCATTCCGCTCCGAGGGTTGCTATGGAACTCTTCGGGCGTCTCAAAATGAAACAAGAGTCTAGTTT
>JBEIHA010000347.1:0-3376 GCA_040381635.1 Pseudobdellovibrionaceae bacterium | reverse complement strand
GGGCTCGCCAACCGCGATACGCGCGCTCGAAAGCGCGGCGCGCATAGCGTAAGTCAGCGCCGCGTACCCGCACGCCGACGTCTTTCCAAGCTTCATCGCCCTGGATTTCGCGCAAATGTTTATCGCTGACATTAAAGCTTCCCACCCATAGCTCGTGACGATCGATCAAACAGAATTTTCGATGATTGCCGCGGTTGACGGTCTTCCAACGCAAAATAATTCGACGGAGCAAGCTTCGGGGATCACCGGGCATGCGCTTCAAAATCCAAGGGGTAACCCGGTAAAAGGTCACTTGGATGCCGGCTGACTTTAACTGGGGATAGTAGTCATAAATAAAAGTGGGTGAGCCCCAGCCGTCGATGATCATGCGGATGTTCACGCCGCGCTTGGCCGCCGAAATCAAGTGGCTTACCATGCGATCGCCGAGCGTACCCTTTTCGAAAATATAGGTTTCGAACACCAAAACGGCCTTGGCCGCATCGATCGCGCGCAGCAGCTGCGAGAAATATTCATCGCCGCTGGTGAAAAGCTCTTCTTCGTCCCAAACTTCGGGTCTCGTCATCGGGGGGGATCATAGCATAGGCCGCGACCCGTACCAATTTTTGGAACAGATTGTTCCAAAAATGATTGTAAGGCGCGGGAGGTGACGGTTCAATAGCCGTTATGGAGATCGGAATGGAGTCCGCCCCTCAGTTTCTCATGGAAGAATTCGACCGCCGTGTGCGCGTGAACCCTCGCTATTCGCTGAGGGCTTACGCTCGCTCACTGGGGTTGAGTCCCGGTGCATTGTCGGAAGTCCTTCGGGGCCGCCGACCTTTAAGTTTGAAGGCCGCGGCGAGAGTCGTGAAATCTTTGGGCTTAGACAAAGGCGAGGCTCACCGGTTGTATTCCTTTATTGAAAGTGAACGCCGCAGCGAAATCGATCCCGTGGCGCCGATTGAACTCAACCGCAGAAAATTAGACGAGGACACCTTTCACCTGATCGCCGAATGGCAACATTTTGCCATCCTCAATCTGATGGATTGCGAAGGCTTTCGGTGGCGCGCCAGCTACATCGCTAAACGGTTAGGGCTTAGTTTGGTCCAGGCCGATCAAGCTATGAAATTGCTCTTGCGCTTAGGCTTGGTGCGATCGAAAGGATCGGAAGTGGAATGCGTGCACGATTTTGTGCTGTCGCCCGACGGAATCCCGTCGTCCGCTGTGCGCGCCTACCATCGACGCATGCTGGGTTTGGCGTTAGAAGCTCTTGAACTACAAAATCTAGACGAGCGTGACATCACCGGCCTTGGTTTTGCGGTCGATCCTGCCCATCTCACTAAAATTAAGCGTGAGATTTCCGAATTCCAAGATCAGCTCGCCACTAAGTATTCCAAAGGTAAAAATCGCGAAGTTTACTTTCTTGAAACTGCATTATTTCGACTGTCTAAAGGAGGCAACAATGAATAGAAGGATTCTTTTCATCATTTTAACGGCAGGTATCGCGGCCGGAGGCCACGCCCACGCTTCGGTCACGAAAGTGGGCAACGGAAACGACGGCGCTGATTTGGAAGCGCTATCACCCATCAACTCGGGACCTATCGTTGAAGCTCGTGTGGAAGCGTTGGAACGACTCAAAAACCTGAACGTGATCGGTGTCGCGGGCCTTGGTCTACTGATACCTGAGTTGGAACGTTCCGAAATGCTGATGGCCGCGCAAGATGTGCATCCTACCGGTGAACCTGCGGGTGTGCTTGAGATTTCACCGGACCGCAGCCAAGTGTACGCACGCACTTTCGCGGAACCGTATGCGGCCACGAGGTTTTTCCCCGCGGCGCTGAAGCTCAAGCGAGAGCAACTGGTCGCCTTGCATATCCACGAAGCGCTTCATCGTTCGTTACCTGCGGCGGTTCGTGAGAATGAAGATGTGGTGATGCACATAACGATGGCGCTCACAAGCCCGGGCGCGAGTCACGATCGAGTGAGGCAAGTGGTGGGACTTTACGTCAGACCCGTGCCGGTGGCGGTGGCAGGTTCGGATTTTGATAGTGCAGCGTCTGTAAGGGCACAACTGCCTCGCGTCCCGGATACTCCGTTGCCGGCGGATTCAAAGTTGAAGATTGCGATAAATTTTGAGTCTTACCAAACCACGGGGTATGCGCGTTCTTATTACCAAGGATACTCGCAAGGTTTAGATTTTTCGACGAGTCTCGGCGGGTACCGGCGTCTGGGAAGCTTGGCCATCGAACCCCATTTTCGGGTGCGTATGAAATTGATGTCTTCTACGCGGGAAATCTTGAGTTCAAATGGCTACTCCGCATTTGATCTTGCCGCGCGAACGACTTCGGCGAGGGGGGCGCTAAGCTCAGCGTTTGTTCGTTTTTCCGCAAAGTCTTTGGATGAGTACAGGATGGACAGTTTTAATCGCGACATTTGGACCTTCGGTTTATCTCACCAAAGAAAAAGCACGCAGAGTTATTTTGAATCGCAGGCTTTTTATTCGCTTTCTAGCGCCGTAGCTAACCCTGGATCGGCAAAAGTTAAATTTTTGCCCGTCCTTTCCCTGGGGGCCCATGGAGGCTGGAGTTTAAAGAAATGGCGCCTAGGGGGCCTGGCCGAAGTGCACGCATCGGATGGTCAAAGTCAGAATGAGATCAGACGTGAACCTTTCCGTTTAATCATGATGGGACCAGAATTCGGATTTCACGGGGAATCATACCAGTTCAAGTTGTACGCCAAGCAACTCATGAACCCCGCATTAGCGACTCTGACCGATCTCGGGGACATCATGGACCGGGGTGCAGGAACTTCTACGATTGGATTAACCCTGGCCGCACTTTTCTAAAAAAACCGCATTGAAATGGGCTCGCAAGAGCCCACCTCGATAACTCTCTACACAGCCTTAAGCTGGGGATAGAGCTCCATAAATTGCTGATAACCGTTCAAGATATCTTTCAAACGGTGTCCTTCGGCTTCCAACGTTTTACGGTCGAAGAAGATACAGTGCAGACGCTCTTCGCCGGTAGTATCTTTGATGGCTTTACAAACGGCCATCATGGGAATTGGGAATGCCGGGGGCTGTGTGCGGAAGGTCACGATGAACGGCTTTGAAACCTGTTCCGCTACGTGATGCTTGATCATGTCATCAAATTGGATCGCACTTTCTTGCACCATGAGATTCTGTACCGGTTTGCCCTCGAGATCCGAAGACGCGCGGTACCCGAGTGTCTTAAACAACTTTTCGTTGATCTGTTCGATCTGTTTCGTACGAACATTCACGACCACGAAGCCGGCGTGATCGCCGTCGACGAAGTGATGAAACAACGAATTCCAGTTGTCGTGGGCATTCGTATCTTTGTAACCGGTAAGCAAATCAATACAGGCGTCTAAGTTAAAAGGG
>JBEIHA010000346.1:0-3393 GCA_040381635.1 Pseudobdellovibrionaceae bacterium | reverse complement strand
GATCGAACAGAACGGTTACTCGGCAAGCGAAGCCCAGAAGCGCCGAGCGAAACGCCACGATGTGCAGCCTGAGAACTGCACCCATAGACCCGCGCAAAAGTAGTAAGTCCCTATATGGGCAGAAGTAGCACAGGGGTCGACGCTCGCTTATGTTGAACACAGGTAAATCAAAACTCGGTCACCAAAATTTGCACCGGCGAGACTTGCAGGACCAAGGGGCCACTCGTCCCCACCAGTGGCTTCGAACAGGGAACTAATAGCAGCAACGGTAACTGAATAAGCTTGTTTCGGCTTCATGGCGGCCGGGGCCGTCGTTGTTGGCGGAGCAGCTTGATCCATTCCAGGTGAGAAAAACGTCGTCCGTATGACCCGTAGGCGCTCCACCGGGATTGAAGGTGGTTTGCCCCGCATGAATCGACGCATGATCCCCATAAACCCCGACGCTTTGGCCGCCATAGGGGTCCACGTCCGGAAGGCCACCCATCAGTTTAGAACCGCACGCTTGCTGAAAATCATTGTGAGTGCAAACTCTGGCGCCGGGACCGGCATGCATACAGGTGTAAATAGCGTTGCTGGTCGAAGCCTGTGGGGAGGAATTGTAGCCGTCAATGCTACGAGCCTGACGTAAAGTGCTTTCCATACAAAGATGCCCATCGGAAACCGACCAAAACCCACTGCGACAGGCCGAAATTGAAATTACGGGCGCGGTGCTCGTCGATTGAGCTTCGCTCATCGAGGGTAAACCACCTGCGCAATTTTGAAAGCCAATCAAAATTACCGAAACACACGCGAGCCTAAAAAGGACTGAATTGACCTTATTCATTGTCAAAATTATCGGTTGAGCTGTGCAAAACCCATAGCGGAAAGTGCATCCAATCGAGCAAATCCCTTGAGCACCAGCATGATACATTTGAGTGCAACTTCGCCTCAGTTTGAGAATCCCATGAACGTATAGCGCACTGCATTATGGTGGCCTGACATCCCAGTAAAAAGTCTCAAAATGAGGACATTTCTATATAGCGGCAACAGGGGCAAGCTAGAGGCCTTTAGAAATTCACGCCGAGCACGCCAAGCAGAGTGTAGGAGTCACCGTTCGGATATTTACCGGTGCGGTCGTTGCCCGAGAACGTGACTTGGGTGTTTTCATTCTGGAAGTTCACCAGCTGGTACATGGCTTGTCCGCCGAAATACATCTTGTTGCGCAACATGGGTAATTCGATTCCGGCGCCCAAGTCAAAGCCCATCGCGCCCTCTTTTCCAAAGCCATCGACTCCGGCTAAGTTGGTGGTGCGATCGACGCGCGCGAAGCCCGCGATGATGTAGGGGTTGAATTTGGCCAGACCCTTGGTCACGTTTTGCGTGTTCAAATAGTATTTCATATCAAGACCAAACGAGGTGATGCCCACATTGCCGGTGATTTGCTTGCCGGACTGAGCCGACTTCAATTGGAACTTGTGGTCGGAGGTCAAAAACGAAAACTGCAAAGCAAAGCGCAGATCGAAAAAATAGGACAAGTACAAACCGAAGCCCGGCGAAGTTTGGTACATGCTGCCCAAGCCACCGGTAAATCCGCGCAAGCCGCCCATAAAGCCAACGGTCACGAAGCGGCCGTTGCGGAAGAAGTTGATGTCGGCTTCTTCCTCCTGAGCCTCGTCAAATTCAGAATAATCCGCGAAGGGGTCATAGGTGTCGTCGGCGTCAAATTGGGCTAAGCGGTAAGCGGTGTGATCGGTGGGAAGTCCGGTGCCGTCACTGTCCGCGTGTGCGGGTAAGTTGGCGACGGTTAAGGCCAAAAGAACCAGAAAACTTGCGACTATATTGAGCAGCTTTGTATGCATCGATTGGATCCTCGCCCCTTCTTAAATTAAGCCATACTTTAGCTAAGAGTTCCAAATGGAAACGTCCATGTATCGTCTTGAGACGGGGTACATTACGTTGAATTCTCCTCTTAGGTTTGATACTTAGGCCGCATTCGTGGATTGCACTTTCGAACATGCATTCGTAGGAGATCGTTTTGGCCATCGATTATAAGCAGGCCGGTGTCGACGTAGAAGCCGGTGACGCGCTCGTGGACTGGCTAAAAGCCACGGCACCCGCAAAATGGCCCCATCAGGACAAATTGGTCGAGGGTATTGGCGGTTTCGCGGCCCTCTTCCGCGCCGATTTTAAAGAATACAAAGAACCTTGCTTGGTCAGCTGCACCGACGGCGTGGGCACCAAGATCAAGATCGCCGTGCACTTCGAAAGCTATCGTGAAGTGGCCCAGGATCTGGTCGCTATGTGCGTCAACGACATGGTCTGCAGTGGCGCTAAGCCTCTGTTTTTTCTAGATTATTACGCCTCCGGCCGCCTTCGCTTGCCGGCCGCTAAAGACTTTCTTTCGGGCGTACAGGCCGCGTGCATTGAAAGCGATTGTGCCCTGATCGGGGGCGAAACCGCAGAAATGCCCGGCGTTTACGACGGAAATGATTTTGATTGTGCTGGATTTTCTGTCGGCGTCGTCGATCGCGCCGCTGTTCTGGGCCGAAACCGCGTTAAACCGGGGATGAAGCTTCTGGCGATCGCGTCCAGCGGATTTCACTCGAACGGTTTTTCTCTCCTGCGCAAAGTTTTCGCCGAAGACCTGGACGCTTGGCGGGAACAACTGCTTAAGCCCACGGCACTTTACGTAAAGTTGGTCCACGCCGCCCTTAAAAATGGTGGCGTCAACGCCATCGCGCACATCACCGGTGGCGGAATGGACAATGTGCCCCGCGTTTTGCCCGACGGCTGCCAAGCGGTTTTGAATCCTTGGCTCGTGCCCCCAGCTTTTCTTGAAGTAAAAAAGCGCAGCGGAATGAGCTGGGCCGCGATGCTCACCACTTTGAATTGTGGCCTAGGCATGGTTTGGGCAGTGGATCCTTCCGCCGTCGAAGGACTTATCAAAGTCTCGGCTGCGGAAGGTCATCTGGCTTTCGAAGTGGGCGAAGTCGTGAGCCGTGACGGTGAAGGTTCCTGGCGCTTGAGTGATCCCTCGTGGGAGGGTGAAGAGGCGTGAGTGATGCATGGTCCGTGACGATGATCAGCGCTTACGGTCGGGGAGAAAGCCTCGCGCTGGCTCTGCAAAAAAGTGGCTTCGACGTTCAGATCTTAGATTTCACCGACGCCCTAGGCCAAGAGTGGAATCGCGGAGTCGGTCCGTTTCCCATCGCCACCACGGCCTATCTTGATAAACAGGAACAGTTTTTATCGGAAGTAAAGTCACTTCCGCGCGGGATCACCTTTTGGATGCCGGATGGACCGCTAGAGCTTTCGGGACCGATGTCCGATTTTTTCTTAAGCACCCATTCCGCTGTGAAACATCTGCGCACCAGTGGGGCGCCCGATTTCGCGGACGACTGGTTAAGACGCTTT
>JBEIHA010000345.1:0-3394 GCA_040381635.1 Pseudobdellovibrionaceae bacterium | reverse complement strand
CCCCCAAGTGGAAAGTCTTGCTACCTCAAAGGCTTCAAAGCGGATTTGCCAAGCTTTCTCCATTGACATCAGCAGTCGCATAAATCGAATCGAATCCCAGCCGCGAATCTCGGACAGAATTTGACCGTCCTCGTATTGCCTGGCTTCGGTCTTAAGGACCTCCGCAACCCGGGTCTCAATTTCTCTTCTCAATTCCAGGGTCACGTTTCACATCCGAAAGTACATGGATAGGCCACTCTCTTTGGCCTGGTTAAAAAACAGAAACAAGATCATGAAGGATACCATCACAATTCGAAGCGGCGGACGTAAATTTAGAACCCCGAAGATATCCTTCTTTGCAAAGTTAACCGCGTCTAGCAGAAGCGCCACCCCGATGTACTTTATAATTTGAAAATGGTGCCTTTCAAACGGCGCGCTAAAGTCTAAGTCTGCGACATTGACCAGAGCTTTGCCAAATCCAGCCATAGACTGATCATTCGGCAGATTATTTACAAAAACCATAGCCAAGGCAAAAACATGAAAGGTCACTAACGTTCCAACAATCCGGCGAATCACTGAGGCCTCGTGCCGCCTTCGAAAAACAATATGGCCCCCCACAGAATAGGTCGCCAGAATTAGTGCCGCAATCAACCAACCTAGCGAGGCCTCGTGCCAGATTGCAAATACGAACGTCGTCAAAAAAATACAGGCGTATAGACCGGCATCTGACCTGACGTTCTGGCTCAACGGAAAAAAGATGTAATCCCTAATCCATTTCGACAAGGAGATATGCCAGCGCGACCAAAACTCGGGCATCGAAGCGGAAAAAAATGGATATTTGAAGTTCGCGCTGAGCTCAATTCCCAAAAGAAGTGCAAAGCCCATGGCCAAATAGGAATAACCGGCAAATCGTAGATAAAGGGTAAACGGGTAGGTGTAGAAGGAAAAAACAAAGTCCCATCCTACGGGTTGGTGACCCATGACAAAGGCATTCGCCGAAAGGCCCTCGCGAACACTCAACGAAAATGGTGCGAGATTCTCGGCCAGGGCGAGTGACATAAAAAGTCCAAGAAAAATGAGATAACCGCCGCGATAGACTTGCTCCGTGGTGGCTCGATAACCATCGCGACGGCTTAGCTGGGGAATCAGCTTCGAAGCACGTTCGATCGGACCCGCGATCAATTGCGGGAAGAATGAAATAAAGTTGGCTTGATTCAAAAAAGATTTTTCGGCGGTAATTTTCTTTAAGTATACATCCAGCACGTAACCCATAGACTGAAACGTGTGAAACGAAAGACCAATCGGAATCAGCGGCGCCGCAAAGAATCCACCCATCAATTGAGAAGCATATTTAAAGTAGAAAAGTATCCCAAAATTGAAAGCCATACTTATACCAAGAAAGGCTCGGCGCTCGGCTGAACTCTCACGACCTGAAATTTGCTGAGCACAGTAAAAATCTACCGCCGTGGACACCAAAAGCAGTGGCACATAAGCCAAGTTCCAACTTGCATAGAAAATATAACTGCTGAACAACAGAACGATGGGCGCCGACGATCCGGCCAAACGGATCAAAACAAAAACACCAGTGAAAAACAGAAAAAATTCGTGAGAATTTAGATTCATTTTTTTATTTCATGAAGAAATTCAGAAATGTTGGCGATGGTCCGAATCTTTTCTTCACTCAGCGTGACCAAATTCACGCGAACTTTAAGCGCGGCTTCCGCGAAAGTCACAAAGCGCACAATCAATAGTGAATCCCATACTTCGTTGGCGAAGAGGTCGAAATCGTCGCTGAGTTTATCTTTGGGGAGTCCGGCATTTAACGCCAGAAAGTCCCTTATTTCCGACTTCATTGGGTTTCTTTCGCTGGCGAATTCGAATGTTATAGGCAATAATCGGCCGAGATGATTGAACGTGGCAAGGAAAAAGGCTTTCGCCGAATGGTGATTGCCGGTGCCGGAGCCGCCGGAATCAGCGCCGCACTTTGCGCCGCGAAACGCGGCCTGCCGGTGGACTTAATCGAAGTTGGCCGGATCCCGGGTGGTACCGCCGTCAAAGGCATGCTGCACACTCTCGCTGGCTTTCTAGATAGTGATGGCCATTTGATTGATTCCGAAATCTGCCATGAGCTTTACGACCGCTTAGGTAAAGATGTGCAGAAAAGAAGAATAGGAAGACTTTGGGTCCTGCAGATCGAACCCGCTGCCTACGGGGATAAGATCACGAATTGGCTGAAAGAGTTTTCGCGACTCCACCTACACGCCGATTCAAAAATTTCTGAACTGCAAATGGATAAGAATGCAATTAGGGCGGCTCATGTCACGGGACCTATTGATTGGGCGATTCCTGGTGAAGGTACAGCATTTGTGGATACGACCGGGGTGGCTCAACTCGCCCGCTTGGCGGGCCAATGGCAGGCCGAGATAGTCAATTCGTACGCCTTGAACTTTCGCTTCGATGTTAAGGGACTATCAAGTGCCGACCGCGCGGTCCGCGCCGCCCTAAAACTAGAAATCGAAACCCTATGGCCCCTTAAAGAGGCAACGATCTGGCTAGATTCCGGTTTCACCAACGAAGAATTTTTCTTGAAAGTAAACTTTGGTGGGCCAGAAGCTTTTGCCAAAGAGTTTGCCGCCCAAACTCAAAGTGCCCTGCCAAAAACTTTATCCAAGAATCCTCGTTTAGGCGGCTATGTGAACTTAAGGGCAAGCCCCCTCTTGCAAAGAGGGGGGCCTCGGTTGAAATCTAAGCCAACAAACCAACCGCTAGAAAAAGAAAAGACCTTCGTCGTTGCGTGGCCCTATGAGTTTTGGAACGGCCCAAAAGTTGAAGTTGAGATGCCGACTGAAATGCCCATTCGTTTATCTGAAGACTTCCTTCGCGCCGCGGACATCGAAAATTTATTTGCGGCTGGGAAATGTGCCGGCCTACCCGAAAAAGAAATGTCCGCCGCGCGCGTGGTCGGCGGTTGCTGGGCGATGGGCGAACAGGTGGCAAAAATGACCACGCGGGATAGCTTATGAACGTCTTCGTCGAAATTGCCAAGAGCCTCCAGGCCGACACCGATAAAGCGGTCCTCGTCAATTTTCGTAGCCACCGGTGTTTCACCGCCGGTGAACTGCTTCGAGCGGTGGACGAGCTTGCCCAAAATCTCTCTGTCCACCTGCCGAAGCAAAAAACGGTGATTGCTGTTTCTTTGGCGAACGGCGAAGACGCCGTGACCGCGGTGCTGGCTCTTTGGCAGCTGGGCCACGCGGTTATGCCTCTACCGTCCGCTCTTCCCACCACCGCAATCGAAAATATAATGAAGCGCGGACCGGCGTCGACCTTAGTTTTTTCTTCGCTGAAAGATTTTGGCCCCTCGACAGTTTTGGGCCGCCTTTCGCTGAAACACTTCCACACTGGAAATAAAATT
>JBEIHA010000344.1:0-3400 GCA_040381635.1 Pseudobdellovibrionaceae bacterium | reverse complement strand
GACTATATCAGATCAATCCCGTGTTGCGGGGTGCTTATGGCTGCACGGATTTCGTTTTGTTCGATCCGCTGCAAAATATCCGCTGCGCCGTCAAGATGGCCGAGAAGCTAACTCTTCGCTTTGAGTCCTTCCTCAAAGGAAGCAAGGGCGGGATGGCTGCTTACTGGCAGCCGCTGCGTGCGACGTCGAATCTGAACCGCAACAATTGCGCGTACATTCTGAAACATGTGAAAGACGCTTGCCAATCTGGCACGATCGCTTACCACAGTCCCTCAAATCGCGGACTTCAAGAAGTGGATCGGACGTTCAACACGCTTGATTTAGAAGCCTTGGGTTTAACCACCAAGGATCTCGAGCCAGCTATTCCGGGCTTTCCGTTTTGATTAAAGTTTTGCTTTAAGAAAGCTTTCGCACTTTTTATAGGCTTCGTTGACTTGAGCTGCGACTGTGGTTTTCCAGGTGACCGTTTGCGCGGCGGTCAAGCGACCAACGAGCGCTGCGAAGTCGGGCTTGATGGCCGGGGTCGTTTCGCTTTTTTCCACACCCACGCGATACAGCAGTTCGTTGACCTCGCGCTCGGCTAAAGCCGGATGTAGAACAATCGCGCGAGCTTCTTTAAAGGGCTTAAGACGGCTGTACGTGTACAGCCCGATTTTCAACACGGATTCACCGGCCGCCACGCCTATGACCGCGCTGTTCCAGCCTAAGCCGTAAAACCACCCGCCCAGCTGAAACATCATTCCATACGAAACGTAGATGTAATACTCGCTACGTGAACTGATGTAGCCCTTCTTGCGCAAGATGCGTGGTCCTTGTGCGCCGTAGGCACCGGCCAAGTTTCCGATGGTCCAAGCGCCGCCGTAGGTGGCCAAGGCGTCGGCGGACCAAGGTGCTGAGGTGCGCTCGGGGTTTTCCATCCAGCTCCAGAAGCGGAAGTAACTTCCGGCGACAAAACCGATCAAGTTGCCCACGATCCAAGATTTCAGCAAGGGACGGTCGTTGTAGAATCGCACCACATGCTTAATCACGGGCACGCTTTCCATCGGGATGCGGTGGGTGGCTTTAAAAATATCCACTCGCCTTTCGTACTTTGAAAAAAACCAGTCGAGAAAAAATGAGGCCGGAATTTGAAACGCGGTGGCCCAGCTGATTTTGTTGGCGCCAAACCAAACGACCGCGCTGGCCATTCCACGGGCTTTTCCGATCCAGCCACCCACGCGTTCATCTTTTTCTTTGGTGTAGCCGCTGTTGATCCAGCTTTTGTATTTCTGTATCGAGTTCCGAAAGCCCAGATTCCATTGTCCCAGCTCGCTGCTGGCGCGCTGATTGGCGCCCTTCATCGCCACCGTCAGCTCCTTCAGATCGGCCCCGTCTTGGACCAGCACTTCGTGGGCCGCGGCGTCGATTCGTTCGTTGGACGTGGCCGCATCTTTGGCAGCTTGCTCGGTGTCAATTTCAACGGCGGTCGCGGTGATCTTTAACTTCGGATTGGCCGCGGACATTTGCTCTTCCACGGATTGTACGAATTCATCACGCTCTTGTTCCGTCAGACTGGCCGGTACAAAAATAAAGACGTTAAGGGGCTTGTCCGCGGCGGGGAGGATGTCTTCCCGGCCGCTCATCTTAGACGGCAAATGCTTCAGTTCCGCGAACGTCATTTCCCCAAAGTCGATGGTAAAGCGGGTTGAATCGATGTCGGGAATTTCAGTTTCTAAGAAAAGGCGAAGGGATGCGGGGCCCGTATTTTGGGCGTTGGAGGCCACCGGCGCGAAGACGAGCAAAAGGCAAAGCAAGAGCCGGAGGAAGGAGTCGAAAGTTCTATGAAGCATGTGCTTTTTTCAGCTAGGAATGTCACAGGGACAAGTTGAATCGGGTGCTATTGAAAAAAGCTCGTGCAACTTCCGTTGTAAGTCCCATATTTACACTGAGACATAATCACGCCGATGATGACTTCGAGCGTGTAGCTATTGATGTTCTGGATGTAAATTTTCTTGGAGGTTTCGCCCGGTGCAAAGGTAACCAGGCCGGATGTGGAATTGTAGTGAACGCCGGGTTGCGCATAGACCGGATTGTTCGGCGTCAAATGGAGCGTGTCATTCGTGCGCCAATTGAATTCGGTAGGTAGCGAATAGGCTTTGTCCAAGCGAAATTCCGCCTGACATAAGGAAAGACGCGGGCAGGGCGGTCCAACGAACTGCACTTTGGGCACAATCTGCGGTGCGCCACTTACGGGGGGCGCGGTGGTAGCCGCCGGTGTGGACGGCTCAGTGGTGTTGGTTTCCGCTGCGAAGCTGCCGTCGTCTTGGCTCGGTGAATCGTTAAAGGACACGTCTGAACAGTTATTGAAAAGGAACAAGGGCATAAGAAGTGCGAGGAGGCTAAGCGTCTTATTCATACCCCAGTGCTAAAGCAAGCCCGATGCCGCTTGGGCCAAAAGCTACCCGGGGTCGTAAGCCTTGAGCACGGACAGATGTCAAAAAGGCCCACGCCTCAAAATGAGACGCGGTCCTGATGAATGACCTATCTGAATTCAATCTTCCATGCGGACGCCTTGGTACGATCGACGCGCGACGTTTTGACCTGCACTAAACCGTTCGCACCAACGATCCAGCCGCGGGGCGCCTTATCAAGTTCAGCTGCCGATTTTGCGGCGGAGATTTCTTCTCCGTTAAGGGTGATTTTGTTGGGCGTTCGTTGGCGCAAGGCCACTTCAATCCATACGTTGCCTTCTTGGGCTGCGCCTTCAAAGCTTCCATTTGCGCTGTCTAGAGTTATCACCACGCGGCCATCTTCTTCTTTCTGACTGATCTTGGTGCGGCGAACGGCGCCGGATTGATAGGCCATGGTTTCGCCGTCGTCTTCGATGAGAGTAAAGTCGGAATCTTGTGGGCCGGGGTAAACGCGCACCACCAGGTCCTGTTCAGAGCCTTCGTTGGTTGAACGTGTGGCTTCGGTCACGCGCGCCATCGGGAAGATCGCCCCTTCGCGTGCAAACATCGGCAAGCGAAAGATTTTGCCGTCCATTGCCGAAACGGTTTTCCGCCACTCTCCTTGGCTTTGAATCTGTTGGCCGTTGTGGAAGTCATACCAATTGCCTTTAGGCAAATACACGTCCGTCGCTTTTTGGCCGTGACGTGAAATCGTGACCGCCAAGAGATTCGGACCCACCATTTTATGATCACCCAGTTTTCGAGCCTGCAGGTCGTTTTGAAAATGATAAGCCAACGGCGCAAACATCGCGTCACCTTTATCAAAAGCGGTGTGCGCGAGGGAATAGTAGTAAGGATTCAAAGCATAGCGCAAGCGAAGGTTAAAAAGATTCGAGGCTTTGTCGCCGATACGATCAGGTGCGGTCTCGCGATCGTTGCCCAAATTGAAAGTGTGCACGCGCACCGGCACG
>JBEIHA010000343.1:0-3404 GCA_040381635.1 Pseudobdellovibrionaceae bacterium | reverse complement strand
TCGGCACCGAACTTGAACATGATCTTCGTTCCGTACTGAAAGGTGTCGGCTTTCTTTTGCGAGTAAACCCAGGGATTGAAGTTTTCGACGAAAGTTTTGAATTCTCCATTCGTCATGCTCTTCGGATTGTAGCGCGCGATGATCATCTCAAAAATCTTGCCATGGACTTCGGCGATGTAGCCCGGTTCACGGTTGGAATTCTTTTTGTCGTAATCCAAAAGGGCCGCGAACAGCCGCGCGAACTTCAGATAGGCAAACGAAAATTCGCTATCCTCGTTTTTATTCTTGTTTAGATTGGCCATGGCCAGACGGCGATAGCGCTCTTCAATGGCGTCACGGCAAGCCAGACTTTTTTCAATACACAGAGCGGGGGTGCCGTGGACCTTAAGTTCGGACTCGATAGTCACGTCAAGTTCTTGCGCCAAGCGGGTCATGATGCGCATCAATCGTGCGTCATTCGCGAACAGCGAGGAGTTCACGCAATCACGGCGCAGATCACGGCTGCAGCCGGCAAAAAGCGTTTGGTAGTACTTTTGCTTTATCGCGAGGAAGCTTGCACTTTGATCGCCGCGGTCCAACCCGCCTAAGAAGGCCTGGTGAAAGACGTGGATCATTTGGGTCAGCTTCGAAGTGCGAAAGCGGGGTGCCTCGACCACGCGCTGATTCAAAACAAACGCAGAAAAGGGGCAGCAAGATGTTTTTCATCTGAGCGGCCGCATCGTTGTTCTTCAGATCCGCGTAGGCCTTGGACATATTGAAAGTACCAAAGTCCGTCGTGTCGACCGAAGGATCGTCGGGGGTTACGGTGGGCGTCCATTCACGCTTGTTTTCATGAACCTGTCGCGGTTGGTTCTTAGGCGAGCAAGCCAGGCCCGTGAAAAGAGAAACGGCAACAAAAATACGGAGAGCGTTCATCGTTTTCATCATTTCTCCACGTAGTCCGGCGTGATGCTTAGCCAGTAGCCGTTCAAAAGGGCGGCGCTGGCCGAGATCTGCCCGATGGCGCGCATCGATTCGTCACACACGCGGCGCATCGACTTGAGCGGGAAGTTATCCGGAATACTCTTCGATGAATAGGTGTCGTACTTACCAAACGCTCGTTCAATCGATTCGTAGAACAAACCGGTTTTTTCTTTGCCGATTTCCTCGGCGATTCCGGGCGGGATGTAAAACCCATCGAAATCTCTTTGGGCGGAGTCAAAGTAATTTCCCAGGCCATTGCGATTGAAGCCGTCGACGCAAATGGTGGCGATCGAATTGTGTTTTTCGAGCAAGGCGGATTTAACGCTGTCTTCGACCAGTTGATCGCCTTCTTCGTAATCGAACGCCACTTTGTAAGCGATCACGTAGGAAGAAGTGCCCTCGTAGAACTTCAATTTCGTTACCGGATAGATGAACATTCCGTTGGCTCTAACGACGACGTCACCTTTAGGTAAGATAAAGACTTCCGAAGCGGTCGAGGCTTTGCCAGTGAAAAAATCATAGACCGTCGCGGTGAACTTCTTGTAATGATCCGCTTTAACGTTTGAGTTCGCGTCGGGCTTTACGGCCGTTAGAATCACGGCCACCATGCTCAACTGAAACTGAGTTTGCTGATCCAGCATGTCACTATATTCACGCGGCAAGCGGGCCGAATCGTTGGCAGTGTAGCGCTGATAAGGCAATAGTGACGACGTCGCTAGAATTGTACGACCAATGGAAGTCGTCGTGTCCAGTCCCGTGGCGGCAAAGCGCATGTTGTTCTGAACCGAATCCGAGATCAGTCGAGTGTACTCGCGCGGATAAAGTGTACGGTAAAGAACTCGATTTTCTTCGTGATCGTAGAACATGTTCGGCATCAACCAATAGCCCCAGAATTGATAAGGATTGGCCGCGGTGATCGTGTACATTGATACAAACTTCAGCGGGAAATTGCTTAGCTGGAACCACGAACCTAAGTAGCCGCCGTAAGAGCGAGTCACGTCGCCTTCCAGGTAGCCGCCGCTGATGTAACGATTGGTGTGATCCATGCGAGTGTAATCACCCTCGGGCAAGTTCAAAAAGAATTTGAATTCGCGCAAAGCTAAGGCATTAGCGCGGCAAAGATCTTTGATATCGGCATGCGCGAACAGCTTTCGTAAAACCGAAGACTTGATCTGCGAAAGATCGTCTTGTTTGCAGGCTTGCGAAAATTCAAACAAGGAATCTTTGTCGTTGCGAAGTTCGTTCCACAAAGGCTTCAAGCGCGCCTCGGTGCTCATGCGCCGACGCATTTCATCGTAGAATAAACGCACGCGCGAAAATGAATCGAAGCTCGACACCCATAAGTAATATTCGTGAACCCAGTGGCTGCCGCCGCCGCCGACCAGCGAATACAAACGCGCCAACAAATTGTCGCTCATCTGTTGAAAGTAAGAAGCGACGAGTTCTTCGGCGCTGGAACCACGGTCCCAACGATTGCAGAAAGGATCGGCGTCCAGCGAAGCGTCGTAGTCATTGCACGCCGGGAAATACGAGGTCTTCAAGGATTTAAATGCACCCGACTTGGTTTGCACGTTGGAATATGCGGGGATTTTTCCAGAAGCGGGAACCTTCGGATAGACGAAGGCATCGGCGTCTTTATCAAACGCCGAATACTGACCTTTATATAAATAGCGCAAAACCAATCTGTCGTGTGGACCCGGATTTAAGTCTTCGACCGGCAAAATCATTTCGACTCGTCCGTTGCGGTAACCCATGACTGACGT
Organism: Pseudobdellovibrionaceae bacterium; assembly: GCA_040381635.1. Classification (GTDB taxonomy): domain Bacteria; phylum Bdellovibrionota; class Bdellovibrionia; order Bdellovibrionales; family UBA1609; genus JALHOQ01. The sequence continues at coordinate 678 of JBEIHA010000343.1, read as the reverse complement.
GTAGTTGGTGAAGCCTTTTTCTTCAGTCGCCTTCTCTTTCAGATGTTTAATGTAGTGCGAAGGGACTGTTCCTTCTTCGGGAACGATGTTTTCTTTGAACTGGTGACCCAGCCCTAAAAAGTGTCCGATTTCATGTAAGGTTAGATCCATGACGACACTTTCGAGCATATCGGGATAATTGCGGGTGGTCTGTGCAGTCGACGCCATCCACATCCCGGCCATATTCTCTACGGTGCGCTCGGTTTCAACGAAGAACGGTGAGCTTTGTTTGGAAAGACCTTGCAAGCGAGCACGGCGAGTTGTGGCTACGGGCTCTTTTAACGCTTGCGCAAGGTTCTTGTCGCCTTGGCGTTCGGCGATCTGCGACGGATTCAATTTGTCCGGATTGTTGGCCGCGCCCATCAACTGCTGAAGGTTGTGGCGCTGGAAATAGGACTCCACACTTTTGGTTTCGAGGCGCGCCTGATCAATTAAATCGGCAGCGATCAAATTCAAACCTTTGCTGTCGGCCGTCATGCTAGCCAGTTGGTCGCGGAAGGCCTGTGCCTTAGTGGGATCGCCGCCGACCTTAGCCACTTGCGCGATCTCGCTCTCTAAGAATTTACGCTGATCGCGGCTCATGTTGCCGATCAGTTGGCCCCGGTCGGTCGATTTAATCTGGTCGATACCTAGCATGGG
>JBEIHA010000342.1:0-3408 GCA_040381635.1 Pseudobdellovibrionaceae bacterium | reverse complement strand
GATTTGCGTCGACACGGCTCATGGTCATTCGAAGAATGTACTTGAGATGGTGAAGTGGGTGGCTTCTCAAAACAAAGACGTGGTGATCGTGGCCGGCAATGTCGTCACCAGCGAAGGCACTTTGGCGTTGCTTGATGCAGGGGCCGATGTTGTGAAGGTGGGCGTGGGTCCAGGCTCGATCTGCACTACGCGCATAGTTTCGGGCGTCGGCATGCCGCAACTTTCAGCGGTGATGGAGTGTTCAAAAGCCGCCAAGAAAAAAGGCAAGACGATCATCGCCGACGGCGGGATCAAGTTCTCTGGAGACATTTCTAAAGCCCTGGCTCTCGGCGCAAACACCGTGATGATCGGAAATCTCTTGGCTGGTGCGGACGAATCGCCCGGCGAAACGATTTTGTACCAAGGCCGCACTTACAAACTTTATCGGGGAATGGGATCATTGGGTGCTATGCAAAAAGGCTCAAAGGATCGCTACGGCCAAGCCGGCGTCGACGATATGGACAAGCTCGTGCCCGAAGGCATCGAAGGACGTGTTCCTTACCGCGGCAGCGCGCGCGGGATCTTGCACCAATTGGTCGGTGGCTTGAAAAGCGGAATGGGTTACGTCGGCGCTAGGAATATCGACGAGCTGCAAAAGCGTGCTCGGTTCGTTCGCGTCTCTCCGCAAGGTTTGCGCGAAAGCCACGTGCATGATGTCAGCATCACGAAGGAAGCGCCTAACTATCGTTTGGAGTAGGATCAGATCGAGGCGGCAAGATTGTCGTTACTGCCTACTGGAAAGCATTGTTCCCATGAAGGTGAAGAAAGATCTCAAGCACGACGTTGCTTACGTAAAGCTCCGTAAGGGCCGAGTAGCAAGCACGGTAGAACTGCGTCCGGGTCTACTCTTTGACTTGGATAAAAACGGCGAGATTCTCGGCATCGAAGTTCTATCTATTGCTAAACTTGCTCCTCTTCTAGCTCATCACAAAAAAGGCGCCTAAGCAGTTTTTGCAAGACTGCACGATATTTATTAGTCACTGGATTGGGTCTTTCTTCTTTTTGTCGGTGGCCTCGCGGCCACCAGCCAAAAAGGTGGGTCTAAGTTGCGAGTTTTGTGAAGAAGTAGCGATGGTTCAGGTACCCGCACTTTTGTAGGATCTTGAGGGCGAAGTAGGCCATGTTTTATATCCGTAAGCCCAGTTTAATTTGCGCCATTTGTACGTCGGCAATGTCGAAAAATGAGGGGTTTTAAGTAGCCGTTGCTCGCGGTTGACCGCAGGTCTTTGGTTGCCTATACCGTTGACGTGGAAATTATCTTCGAACTCCTCTTACTTCTCCTCGAAGCCATCGGCCCCGCGGTTCTCGAAATACTGATGAACTTGGCGATGGTTTTTCCGGACAACACCACCGTTCGTACCCGGCGTTACTACCGGGTGGTGCTTTACGGCGCGATCGGGATGTTTTTTGGGGCGATTTCGAAACTGATTTTTCCTTCGCTGCTGCTGAATTCACCCGCGCTGCAGATGCTGAGCATTTTAGTTATGCCCTTCTTGGTGGCTTACGTCGTTTGGAAGATTTCCCTTTGGATCGATTTGCGCCGGCGTAACCTCTATTACCGCAATTACTGGATGTACTATTGGTTCACGTTTGCCTACCTGCTCACGCGGTCGGATATCTTTAGCTCGCTTTAAACAAAGACTTGTTCTCAGGGTACGGGCGCTGAATGGTTAAGTATGACTACGTTGCGCGTTTACCGATTGGCTTTGGTTCTGATTGCGCTGCTTGTTTTCGGCGCGTCGATCAACGGGCAATTTCTGCTGTGGGATGATACCCAGCATCTTCTTCACAATCGGCATTTGCGCGCCGGGGACTTCGCTTTGTGAATGGCTATTACCTGCGATCGATTGATTTGCTATCTGTTCAAACAACTCCATAAGTTCGGGAGGAGTCTGAAAAAAGTCGTTCCACCCATCTTGGCCAAAATCACCGATCGGGGTCCAAGCTGCCATAACTCTTACAGGACTAGTCGCTTCCAAAATGACCATTGAAGGGTTAGCTAATTTTGTTGCTGCGGCAGCGACGGAACACAAGAGAAAAGATCTCCGATTCAAATTCGGACGGTCTGCCGCGATCGAAATATTTGAAAAGACCAGACTGCCAACAATAAACGAGCGTTTCCAAAAATGCATAAAGTTAGGTCCTTTTGTCTTACGCCGTCACTGACCCCAGAATAGACAAAACTTCCTCGTCCACCGAAACCTCGCGGTTCATCAATTTTAGTTTATAAGACCAATCGCCGGTGATTAAAAGTGCCGCGATCAGGCGGGCCTCGGGCTTGGCCATATCCCAGGCGACCATGATGTCATCTAGGGTTTTCTTATCCAGTTTGATTTTCGCGAGCGGGCGACCGGAAGCAGATTTATCCTGCTTCGAGGGTGCGCTCGACGCATGAACTTTCACTTTAGATTCGCGCGTGAGCTTGCGCACTTCTTCCCGGATTTCTTTCAAAGTACGGCGTTCCGCACGCAAAACCTCGACGGTTTCGGTCGTGGCGTTGAAATCGCCCGAACCTTCCATCAGCCAGTCAGGCGTCTGGTCTAAAGCCTTGGCGATCTTCGGCAGTCCGACTTGGCGGGGGACCGAGCGGCCCGTTTCCCAGCGACCCACCGACCCGCGATCAATGCCCAGGGTTTTGGCCAGTTGTCCCTGGGTCATACCTTTAGCCACTCGCGCCTGCTGAATTTTCAAGCCGATTGCTCTTGCGTTCAATCCCATCACGTACTCCGATTTTGGTTCAGGTAAGTCAAAAGCAAGGCCGGGACCATCCTGATATGCGATATAAGTAAGGGCAGGGGCGCGAATTGGGCTTTGTATGCCGTCGAGCGGCCCGGTTGCCCCACCGGCGCCGGATCATCGTGCGTTCACTCCTTTCCCAAATGCGCCGCCATTTTATCAGCGCCGTAATGCTTAACCGCAGCCCTCTGATTGCACGATCTGCAAAGCAAGCGCATGTTTTCAAGCGTGTACTTTCCGCCCTTAGCTTTTGGCCAACGATGATCTTCTTGAACGGCCTTGGTTGAACCGCAATTCGTGCACTGGCCCTTATCCCGTTTCCACATCTGTCTTTTGATTTGCGCTTTGCAATTTGGTCGCGGCGAAACGACTGGATTGAGTTGGGTAGTCGGCTTGACCGGTTTAAAAGCCTCTAATCCAAGTTCAGTCAATTTGTGAATCAATTGATCAAGGGTGAGTCCCGAGTGCGCGTGGGCCAGCATCCCTTTAAGTCTTTCTAAATTTTGAACTGTGGCTTCTTTGGTGGTGAAGGTTACCTCATAAGAGCCTTCGCCCACCATCTTGATCGACTCTTTGAATTTCAATGGAGCATCAGTCAACGCAAAGACAATTTTCTGCGCTTCACGTGTACTT
>JBEIHA010000341.1:0-3429 GCA_040381635.1 Pseudobdellovibrionaceae bacterium | reverse complement strand
GAATTGCATTCTGAAATGGCGCCACCATTGACCGATGAGGGTCGTTCGGAATTCTGGGAAGCCCTGGGCCGTCGCTTCACCGGAATGCCTTACCGTGAAGCCGACTTGATTTCCAATCAGAATAACGGCTTTATCCAAAGCCTATTTCCCGAAGAAGATATCTACCTAGCATTGTTGGATTCAAAGGCGCGCCTAGTCCTGGGACGCGTGGGCGAAGAAACTCAAGCGGCCTTACACCTTTTGAATAAAATCGGATTTCAATACAAGGACGAAGTGGACCCTTTTGACGGCGGACCACATTTGCGTTGTTCAGTGAAAGACAACAGAATTATCCAGACGCTAAAAAAAGCACGCTTGCGCAAAGCCAGTGGTGGCACTTTCGATCAAAGCGCTTTGATTGGACTACTTCGCGACGGCAGTTACGTTGGTGGAGCAAGCCCTTTCCGGGTGGAGGGTGCCGAGATCACCCTGCCCGAAAAAACTTGGGCCTTGTTAGAACTCAACGAAGGCGAAGAAATTTTTATTTCGGCACTGTAGGCCTAAGACAGAACGTGAGGAGCATCTATGAGCCAAGAACAAGTCATTCCCTTTAAGGGCGACTTCATCGCTGGGCGATGGGTATCGACGGAAAAGCCCGATGAAGAGTGGACGGTCCACTCCCCGGCGAACTTAACAGACACCGTCGCGCACATGGCCGCCCGCTTCGATCACGTCGAACAAGCCGTGCAATCAGCCCGCAAAGCCTACTTGCCTTGGGCGCACCTGGGATTGGAAAAGCGAAAAGCCTATTTGTTGCGTCTAAAAGAAATGTTCGCCGCTAAGGGGGGCGAGCTGGCCGAAATTCTTTCGCGCGAAACCGGCAAACCTCTTTGGGAAACCAAAACTGAAGTGATGGCTTTGGTATCGAAGATCGACATCACTTTGAATCATTCAATCAAGCAAATTTCAGAAGAAGAAATTAAGGACGCTTTGCCGGGCATCAGCGGCTTTACGCGCCACAAGCCTCGCGGCGTGATGGCGGTCGTTGGTCCATTCAATTTTCCCGCGCATTTGCCGAATGGACATATTATTCCGGCTTTGATCTCGGGCAATACGGTTGTCTTTAAGCCTTCGGACAAGACGCCCGTCTCGGGACAGTGGATGGCCGAGTGTTACGAAAAAGCTGAATTCCCCGAAGGTGTTTTCAATATGATTCAGGGCCGGGTGGAAGTCGGCAAGCGTCTGGTCAATCACGACCAAGTGGACGGCGTTTTGTTTACGGGATCCTACGAAGTTGGATTAAAGATCAAGCAAGACACCATGACCCATCATTGGAAGCTTCTAGCGCTAGAGATGGGTGGCAAAAATGCGTCGGTGATTTGGAAAGACGCCGATATAAGGAAAGCGGTTTACGAATCTTTGATTGGGTCCTTTATGACCGCGGGGCAGCGTTGTTCCTGCACCAGCCGTATAGTTCTTCACCGTGATGTTCGCGATCAGTTCGTTGATCAATTTTACGCGGCGGCGAAAAGATTGAAAATCGGTCACTGGCGCGACGAAGTTTTTATGGGACCATTGATTGATCAGGCCTCGGTCGAAAAATTCATTCGCTACCAAGAGATTGCCAAGCGCGAGGGCGCTGAAAGCCTGATGCGTGGCAAAGCTTTGGATCTGGATCACCCCGGCTATTACGTCACTCCCAGCATCAATTTGGTGAAAGAATTCGACCCGAGGTCGGTTTACCAAAAAAGCGAAATCTTTGGTCCCAACGTAGCTGTCTTTACTGTCGACACCATCGAAGAGGCGCTTGAGATCAACAACTCGTCGGGCTTCGGTTTGGTCATGAGCCTTTTCACCAAAGATAAGTCGCTATTTGAGAAAGCGTTGATCGAAGCCAAGGTCGGCGTTTTGAATTGGAACCGCACGACCAATGGTGCGAGCTCGAAACTTCCCTTTGGTGGAATGAACAAATCGGGGAATGACCGGCCGTCCGGCAACATGGCGATTCAATATTGCACGGTTCCTGTCGCGTCCCTAGAGGACCACACACCCTACACGAGTGCTAACCAGCCTCCGGGCCTTAACTTCGAGAGCAAAGAATGAAGATATTAGCGCGCCTCATCGCCTTAACCATGGCTGTCGCCGTGGCCTTTTTCGGCTTCCAAGCTTTCCGATTTTTAGCGGCCGGGCCAGGCCGAGCCGAAGAGAAAATGGTTTTCGAAATTCCGGGCGGCACTTCTTTTCAACAAATCGCCGCAGATCTTCAAGCAAAAGGTCTGATCATAGATAGCTACAGAATGCGGATCTTGGCCAAGCTCACCAATCAAGATGCGCGCGTGAAGCGCGGCGAATACGAACTGAACCGTGCGATGACGCCGCAACAAATTTTAGGAATCTTAGTCGAAGGCAAAAGCATCCAGTATCCCATCACTTTTCCTGAGGGCACGAATGTTTTTGAAATGGCTTCGATGCTCGAGAGCAAAGGTCTGTACAAAGCGAATGACTTTTTGAAGGCTTGTCGCGACAAGGACCTGATTCAAAAATTGTTGGGCGTGGACGTGTCCTCTTTAGAAGGTTACCTCTTCCCCGAAACTTACAATCTAACCAAGTACACGCCCTTAAAAGAATTTATCTCGACTATGGTTCAGAACTTTAAGAATGCGTATCAGCAGCTAGAAGCCAGCGGATCCACCGCGCCGGTCAAACTCGCGCGCCATGAAGTGGTCACACTCGCCAGCGTGGTCGAAAAAGAAACCGGTGCGCCGGAAGAGCGTCCAATGATTGCGTCGGTTTTTTACAACCGATTGCAAAAGAATATGAAGCTGCAAAGTGATCCCACCATCGTCTACGGAATTTGGGTGGACACCGGTGCGTATAAGCAAAATATCACGAAGGACGATATCCTCAGACCGACGCGCTACAACACCTACACGGTCGCCCGATTGCCGTTTGGTCCCATCGCGAATCCCGGCCGCGAAGCTTTGGCCGCCGTGATGAAGCCCGCGACGGCGGATTTCTTTTATTTCGTGAGCCGCAATGACGGCACCCACGTTTTTACTAAGACTTACCAAGACCATCTGAAAGCCGTTGCCAATTTTCAGTTGAACCCTGCCGCGCGCGAAGGCAAAAGCTGGCGCGATCTTAAGAAAAAATGACCGAAATCAGGAACCAGCCGCTGCTCCGCGCGTTCGGTTCCTTCCTTGCCTTCACACATTTACTGACCGCTTATTTCTGGCTCGATCTCTATTGGGGCCATATCGGTCATTTCACCGATCCATTCCCTCTGTGCTGGCCCCATCTTCAAGGTTGTGAATCTTGGGGAAGGATGACCGCCAATCAGCTTTTTGTGGTGATGGGGATATATAGCGCCATTGCCGCAGTCGCCGGCGCGCTGTTTTATTTTGTTAAGCGGACTCGCACAGCCGTGTTTTTGTTGGCGCTCGCTTCGCT
>JBEIHA010000340.1:0-3439 GCA_040381635.1 Pseudobdellovibrionaceae bacterium | reverse complement strand
CCGCCCGCGCAGGCCGCGCCCACCCCAAGACGAATCAACTCTCGCCGGTCTTCTATTTTTTGCAAGGATTCGCTGGCTGTTTCGGGCGTGAGAGGAATAGGATTGTAGCCCAGGGCGCGAATTTTTTCGGCCAGTGAAGAAAAGGCGAGTTGACGAGGATCGATTTCAGCCTCGGCCAGACCCGTGCCTAAGTCAAAACGTAGGCTCTTTAGTCCCGCAACGTTCAAAGAGAGTTCTTCAATCTTACGCACGCATTTTCCACAACTCGCGCCTTCCACGTAAAAGCGAATTCGACCCGCATTTTGCTCGGAAGTGTATTTAGATTTGAAGTCCTCTTGGTCTAAATATAGGAACTGATTTTCGGAGTGGGCTTTACCGTGAGACATTTCGTCTTCCATTGCTAAAACGATGCCACCCCGTTGATTGTTCAACTTACAAAAGATGCATTCTAAGTTGGGAAACCGGGACACAATGGCTCAATCCTCTTCGAAGACCGAGACAGATTGTGCGGCTCGCAAAAGATAAAAAAAATCACGACCGTCCAGATTTAAGACGAAGACCAATTCCCCTTCAGAGAGCTGAAAGCGCGTGGTGGTCTCGCGACCAAGCTGCATATCCGGATCGCTCGAGCATGAACGGTCATTTTTAGGATTCACCCAAGTGGTCTTTTGCCAAAGTTCATCGCCTCGCACTTGGTATTCCCCGCGCTTTTCACAAAAGCCGGGTTCGTTGGTCCTGTACCAGATCAAATGACTTTTGCCGTCCGTATCGAAGGAAAATTTCAAAACCAAATTTGGATTGGGGATCGGATAAGTGTCCCCGTTGTAGCGGAACACGGCATATTGCCAGGTTCCGATAATCGACAGAGCGGTCAAAACTAAGACGCTCATTTGATCGTCAAAGTTCTTTCGAAGTAAGTCTCGTCACCGTTCACAAAGCGCAAGGTGTGCTCGCCGGGCGAAAGTTGACCGAGGCTCACTTCCTTATTGTAGGGAACCAACACCATCAGGCACATGCCTTCCGAAACCATTGCGGCTAAACGCACCGAATGTTTGAACTCCGACGGATGGGCCACTTCAGAACGGCTCCAACGATAGCAACTGTTCGGATACATACCGTTAACGACCACGTAGGAATCGCCGTTTGACTTGGCTTCCGATGGAACAAAGACATCGTTAATTGAAATGAAGACTTCGCGCGCGCCACCGGCTTCCGCTTGTGCGATCGATGACAGCATTCCCAAACCTAAGATCATGCTTAAAACTAATTTGCCCATTGTATCCCCCTTGTAGAGTAAAAACCTTTTGTTGAGATACACTACTACAAGAGCGGTGCCAGACTTTCGGCGGTCCAGAGAATCAAAATGAGATTTAAAAACTCAAACGGAAGGGAGTCTCGCGCTGCGACAAGGGTCAATTTGCCTCACTTTTTGTGGGTGCTAAGATCGCGAACTTGCCTTTGGAGTTCACGCACGAGCGTTGCGACTTCACTCGAGTGATCCTCGGCAACATTGAGCTTTCGCAGGCGCTTGTCGATTTGTCGAAGCTCACTTTCGAGGTCGCTCATCTCGTCACTTAAGAGTGCATCGGCGAAGAGAGCCGTGTAGGACCAAAACAAAGCGGTACCTAAAATCATAAGTACGATGCCGGCAACTCGGCCATGCGGCGTAATCGGAGTCACATCACCATAGCCCACGGTGGAGACCGTCGAAACGGCCCACCAAAGGGCATCCAAGGGACTTTTTACGGTAGGGTTGATTTCATGTTCGAAATAGAAAAGAGCGAAAGCCCCGGCCGCAATTAGAAAATTGCCCGCCACGGTCAGGACCGGGAAAATAGGATTGCTCACGAGACGCCAAGCTTTACGGCTAACCAGCTTCAAGGTCGAGTGCGGGTTTTTCACCGCACCTCCGTGGCGGCCTTCACTTGTGCCTTAGCTTTAAGACGAGCTAAATGATCATTGACAGTTTTGGGAACGCGCACACCACCACTGCCCGAAAACCCGAGCGTTATGGTGTCGGCGTAGGCGCGGTAACAGGATTCCGCAATCGTCGTGTGAGGAGCTTTATCGATGCAAGCCACGTAGTAGAATTCATGAAGACTCCACATCCCGATTTCACCCAATTGATTGTACGAACGACCAATCAGATAAAGAGCTTCGGCCGCAGCCGGCCCACTGGGACCGGCTTGAAGATATTCATGCATAAGAAGCGACGCGCGCAGATGCCTGACTTCCGAGTGCTCGGAAAGTGATTCGTCTCCGCCCGAGAGCTTGCGAGCCTCGGCCAGTTTGGCGGGCCCGTCCGAAAACTTCTTGTTGCGTTGGTCCTGCCAAGTGCGAATGTCTTTCATCCAAACTCGCGCCGCTTCTTTCATCGACACCGTGGCCGAAGGGGATTTACCCATAGCCTGGGCCAAAAGTGCGGCACGATCCGGATCTTTTTTTAGGCGCACAAGAATTGAAAGTGCTGTCCTTGCCCCCCGCTCTAGATCCAGCGCGCTGATTCCGACGGTTCCGGGATTTTTAAGCTGACCCATCACTTCGCTTAAAACCGTGTCGTACTGGCGACTGGCGGTTTGGAACTCAAGCTTTTCAATCCAGGACGCACGCTCGAGCGGCCTTTCGAAGGCCTTAAGTAATGGGAATTGCGTGCCGATGTTGGCGCGCGTATGACAAGTGATGCAATAAGAGACCGAGGACCGCAAGACGGCCTTTCCATATTCGGCATGTCCATCTTGTAAGCTGACGTAGGCTCTTTCGATTTCTTGGCGAAACATCGACGCGATGTAGGGCAAGACGGGATCTTCATCGGGCATCGTCATGGCATGCTTGGCCGTCAAATCGAAATCTTTGGTCAGTTGTTGAAGCCTTTTGACCTTCGCGGTCAGTTTTTTTTGATCCATCGACGGATCCGGATAAAGATAAGGAATGGTTTCGGCCAAGGCCGACGACAATTCGTTCATCTTCTGTCGCCATGCCTCTGTCTTTTTGGCATCCTTATTTGCATCGGCCAAGACCGACAGCGAAACGACTGACAAAAATACAACCAAGACAATTCTGTTCATATTTTCCCCCGTTAGAAATTAAACAACCCGGTGATTCAGATCTTTGCCAATTTCAAAATGAGTGATGTTGGTCATCGTCGACTTGACGATTTCGACCAAAGCTTCCTGCGTCAGGAAGCCCTGGTGGGCAGTGACTAAGACGTTTGGAAACGTCAAAAGACGCGCCAACACATCATCGTTAATCCCGCTGACCGAGAGATCTTGAAAGAAAACCCCGTCTTCTTCTTCGTAAACATCAAGGCAGGCGCCGCCGATGCGTTGATGCTTTAAGGCGTAAATCAGTGCGCTGGTATCGATCAATGCGCCACGACCGGTGTTGATCAAAATGGCGGTCTTCTTCATCAGCTCAAGCCGTTTCGCATCAATAAGATGAT
>JBEIHA010000339.1:0-3441 GCA_040381635.1 Pseudobdellovibrionaceae bacterium | reverse complement strand
ATCGGGGCCCAGCGAAAAGTATAATCGAGCCCGCTTTAGTGGCGGAATTTCTGCTCGACGTGCGCAATAAAACAATGGACGAATCTAGTCCCGAGCGCATATTAAAGCCCGACGGAACCTTTAATCCCCGTGGCCCTTTAAACCTGACGGGTAATGACGAGCAAGGCGCGAATCTACCCGTGCTGCCCGACTATATTCCGCTCAATAAAATTGTCGAAGCGGTGGTCACCAAGGTCGACGATATGACCGGCTTAGTTTTCGTCCGCTTTGCCGAAAGCAAAGGTTTGATCGACCTAAGCACCATGGCCTGGGCGCGCAAGCCGGACGCCCAAGTTCGCTCGGAAGACGCGCTGTTGAAAAAGCCATCGGCGGCTCTCAAAGTGGGCGACGTCATTCAAGTCAAGGTAGTATCCGCGGAGTTCAAATCCGAGCGCATCGACAAGTTGCTGGAAGAGGAAAAGAAGAAAACCAAGGGCAAGGCTTCGCCCAAGCTTGAGTTGCCCGACTTTAAAGCTCACGCAGGTCTTGAGCTTGAACAGGAACCTTTGGTCGAAGGCGCCCTACTGGCGATAGATCAGAAATCCCAAGACGTACTTTCGCTGGTCGGTGGTTATGATTTCGTGCGCTCGAAGTTCAACCGGGCCTGGCAGGCGGCCCGCCAAACGGGGTCGTCATTCAAGGCCTTCGTCTATTTAAGCGCCTTGGACAAAGACTACACGCCGGCCACGCCGATTATCGATGCTCCTGTCGTCTACGACCAAGAAATCGAAGAGGGGCAAGACGGCGCTCCCGCGAAAAAAGGCAAAGCCGATGAACCGCAGACTAAGTCCTGGCGCCCGAAAAATATCTCCAATAAATTCGGCGGTGATATTTTATTTCGCAACGCTTTGATTCGATCGCTGAACGTGCCGACCGTGAAAGTCATCGAACACGTGGGCGTCGACTGGGCCGCGCAGTATTCACGAAGGCTTGGCATTTTTAGCCCGCTCAATTTGGATTTCACGCTGGCGCTGGGCTCTTCGTCGGTCACTCTGTACGAAATGACTCGCGCCTTTGGGGTGATCGGTCGCCAAGGCCAGCGGCTTTCACCGGTGATCATTCGCAAAGTGTTGGACGCCGACGGCAAAGAGATCGCTAAGAACGTCGGCCTGGATTCGCGCTTCAAGACCGAGCTGGACCGGCTCGAAGAGGAGTTCGAACAACGTCGCCTGACCGCCACCCAAGAGCCCGAAAAAGCGGCCGGCGATGAAACCGTCGCCCCTCAAAAGAAATTTCCTCCGCTTTATTTCACCGACAAGGATCAGTTGATTCGCCCGCAGACGGCCTACGTGCTGACCTCCATCCTTCAGGGTGTGGTCGATGATGCGAACGGAACGGCCGGTGCCGCTCGCGCTTTGGGACGCCCCGTGGCAGGAAAGACGGGAACCACCACCGCCTTCTACGACGCTTGGTTTATGGGCTATACCCCGGATATCGTCGCCGGCGTTTGGGTCGGCTTCGACGAAGAGAGATCGCTGGGACGTTCCGAGACCGGTGGTAAGGCCGCGTTGCCAATTTGGTTGGAATATATGAAAGTGGCTCACGAAGGTTTACCGCCCCGGGGGTTTCCCGTACCGGACGGCGTGGTCTTCGCGAACATCGACAACGAAACGGGTCAATTGGTGAGCAGCGGATCAAAATCCGTCGTGCGCCAAGCCTTTATCGACGGAACGGAACCCGGATCGGCTGCGAATCCGACCAACACCGGCGATCAAGACAAGAACTTTTATAAAGAGGATATGTCGGAATGAAATCGATCCACGCCTGGGGTATTAACCAAAATAACCTTAAAGGCGTGGAAGTCGACATACCCCTGGGAAGCTTCACCGTGATCTGCGGTCCCAGTGGATCGGGCAAATCGTCCCTCGCCTTCGAAACTTTGTATGCCGAAGGACAGCGCCGCTACATCGAAAGCTTGTCGTCTTACGCCCGCCAATTTCTGAACAAAGCACCGAAGCCGGATCTTGAGGGCATCGAAAACATCCCGCCCGCCATTTCGATCGAGCAAAAGAATTCCGTCAAAGGCTCGCGCTCGACCGTCGGCACGACGACCGAACTGGTCGATTACATGCGGCTGCTGTTCGAAAAGATCGGCAAGGCCTTTTGCCCCGACCACAACACGCCCTTGCTGGTGGATTCACCGACATCGGCCACCGACCGCGCGGTGGAACAATTCAAAGGCGAACGTGGGTATATTCTGGTTCGCGTTCCCGACACCGATCGTTTGCTAAATGATAAAAAACTTTTTGCCGCCTTGAAGGCGGAGGGTTATCGCCGTATTTACGTTGGTAAAAAAAATCCCGGCAAAGTAGTTTGGAATAAAGGTGAAAGCTTCGCCAAAGTTTCGGTCGGCGAAGTGATGGATCTGGACGATCCCATCTTCGTTAAGAAGGGCATGCCGAAATCCGAATTCTATATCGTGATCGATCGCCTCGCTTTCAACGAGGAAGACAAATCCCGGATCGTGGATTCCATGGCGCAAGCGTTCGCGGCTTCGATGAAATTTTCTAAGGCCTTTTTGTTTCCGCAAGCCGAGGTCCTATTGTTGGATGGACGGCGCATGCTCTTTAGCGAAGAGCACTCGTGTTCGGTTTGCGCGTATAAATTTCCGCCGATCACTTCGGCGATGTTTTCTTTTAATTCGCCCGTCGGCGCCTGCCCCGACTGCAATGGCTTCGGCAATATCTTAACTTTGGATCCGGGCAAGATTGTCGCAAACCCTAAGCTGACTTTGAATCAAGGGGCGATCGCGCCGTTCGCGATGCCGTCGGCCGCCGAAGACCGTCGGATGCTTCGCGCGTTCTGCAAAAAATTGAAGATCCCGATGGACGTGTCGTGGAACGAGCTCACTGAAAAGCAGCAACAGCTCGTGTGGAAGGGCAACGAGGACTTCTACGGCGTCACAGGTCTTTTCGAATATCTGGACACCAAGAAATACAAAATGCATGTGCGGGTTTTTATCTCGCGCTTCAAAAGTCCGTTTATGTGCCCGACCTGTAAGGGCGCGCGCCTTAAGCCCGAAGCACTGAAAGTTTTGATTCGCGGAAAATCCGTTGGTGATCTAGGCGCGATGACCATCGAAGATCTGTACGCTTTCGTGCGTGACATCGAACTAACCGAATATGAAGCCACCGTCTGCGAAGAACCCTTACGTCAGTTGCGCGAAAGACTTCGCTACTTGAATGACGTCGGGGTGGGCTACCTGACCGTCGACCGCCCGACCAAAACTTTAAGCGGTGGCGAATTTCAGCGGCTGCAATTGGCCAATCAGTTGGGCATGGGTCTTTCACAAACGCTTTACGTTCTGGATGAACCGACCGTGGGACTGCACCCGCGCGACACCGATCGCTTGATCGAAGTTTTGAAGCGGCTGCGTGAATTAGGCAACACCCTGGTGGTGGT
>JBEIHA010000338.1:0-3452 GCA_040381635.1 Pseudobdellovibrionaceae bacterium | reverse complement strand
GCCAGTTACGCGGAGAAAAGTTTTTCTTTCACCCCTTATGGGGCATCCGTCGTGATGTCACTTTGGCGGTCGTAGATTCGGGCGCCCAGTTGAATCATCCGGATTTGGTTTCTCGAATTTGGCGCTCCCAACAGGGCACGGCCGGATATGACTTTGTGAATGACGACAACGATCCGTCGGACGACTTCGGTCACGGCACTCACGTGGCGGGCATTGCTCTGGCCCAACGGGACAACGGGATTGGCATTCGCGGCGTGATGGGAGATTGGTCAAAGCTAATGGTGGTGAAAAGCCAAAACAATCAAGGCAGCGGAACCATGGCCGACGTGATCAATTCTCTGCGCTGGGCCGTCGACAATGGCGCCGAAGTGGTGAATCTTTCGCTCGCAAGCAGACAACAGAATCAAGCTCTGGTCGATGCTCTCAATTATGCCGTAGCGAAAGGGGTTACGGTGGTCGTTGCCGCCGGAAACAATGGCGAGCAAATCACCACGTCCAATTTTATCACACCGATTGGCTACGCTACGGGATTTCCGGGTGTCATTGGGGTGGGCTCGATCGATACGGATTCCGGTTTACGTTCCAATTTTTCAAATTACGGTTCGAACTTCGTCGAAATAGGTGCGCCCGGGTCGACGGGAAACACGACGGGGATTCTCTCGACCTTCCCCGATGGACGCTATTTTGGGGTCAGCGGTACTTCGATGTCCGCCCCTCACGTGGCGGGGGCCGCAGCTCTTGTTACTGGATTTCTAAAAACACATTCCGTAAACTTTAACCCTGACCAAGTGGAACAGATGATTTTAGTTTCGGCGCGCACGACATCCGCTAATTCCAGTTATTTCTGGGGTGGCCGTGCGCTAGACCTTGAATCGCTTGGCCGCTTGATTTTTAATTCGACTTACGTCAACAGCACCGGTGGCTTCGATGACTAAGCGATACTTTCTACTGATTTTCGCTTGGTGCATGACGGTCGGGTGCTCACCGTTTAAAGCCGACAAACAGTTGGTTGATGCCGCCTTTTTTTCTGCCGGTGACTCTTCATTGAATCCACCGACGGACAAAATGACAAAACAGTGCTTCGGCTCCAACGAATTTGACGCCTGTATCTTTGCTAAGAATCCCGTGGCACAAGAAAAAGGCCCGGTCACCCCCAGCCAGGAAGACAGCAAACGTTTATTCGGAGTCAAAATTCGGGGGCTTGCGCCGACAGGGTATTTGGAAAATGCCTATGTGCAGGTGCTTGCGCTTTATTCTCCGCGCTTTACCCTACAAGCTCGTGCCACTTTAAAAAGTGCGGCCACGACCGCCGAGACTGCGCAATTCAGCGCTTATTATTGGAGCAATCGAATGTTCGATTATCTGAGTAGCCGCGTAGGGCGTGAACGTCTGCCATTGAGGGGTCTAAAGATTTACCCGGACGACGCTTTCACCGGATTTTCAGCCGCAAACAATTCTATCCATCTGGCGTATAAGTCCGATGAATGGCCGAAGGCCTACAGCGGCGAAATCGTCATTCATCTTAGCGCCCAAGCGCTCGCGCAAGCTCTTTCCGGAAACCGCCTTTTCGCCAAAGACGATTCGAAACATAATTTTTGTACTCTCGATCCGAAAGGTTGCTGTGCCACCGATCTTGGATGCGCCCAAGCACTGGCCAACGGTTTCGGCGAATACACAGCAGCCATAATGTTTCCGGAATCCGCTCGCGTCGGAGAATCGGTCGCGAATTCCAATGAAGGACAAAAAATCTGCTCAATAGCACGCGATTTGAACACGCTGTCGATGCGAACAAGAGCTCAAGTTTTCGCGGCTTGTGAACCTACCGGCCGGGCCGTGCTTATGGGTGCGTGGTACGCCTCGATTTGGTGGAAGCTGCGCAAGCAAATCGAGGCCAATGAAACTGGAGCCGGCGCGGATGTAGATAAAATATTTTTCGATCACGCGCGTGCGTGGACCGCCTCAATAGGATTTGTTGAGGCAAAAGCCGCCGCTATGGATCTTGTAAGAAAATACAAAGGTGGAAAACACACCCAGGCATTCAGCGCCGGTTTTGCCGCCGCGGGAATATAAAACAAAAATTAGCGACTAGCCATTCGGCTATTGCGGGTAAGAAGCGGCAGAGGATCGACCGGACTTCGCTCTTTAATCAATTCGAAGTGCAGGTGAACTCCCGAGGCCCGACCTGTCCTGCCCATCGAACCGATGGGATCGCCCGGCTTCACGATACGGCCTTCGTCGACGGTGATTTCATTCAGGTGAGCGTAAAGCGTAGCCCATTCGTTGTTGTATTCGATCAAAACCATATTGCCATAGCCGTTAAAGTCGCGGCCCGTGTAAACCACAAGCCCTTCGTGGGCCGCCAAAATCGGCGTTCCTTTTTTGCCGCCCAAGTCTACACCTTGATGATTTGGATCACTGCTGGGTCGGTAGCCTCGATTGATACGAACAGATTTCACCGGCCAGTAGAGCTTGAAATCGCCACTCGGAACAAAGCTGCCACCGCGCGAGATTTTTTCGGTTAAGTAGTAACCACCGTCGGCTTTCGGCGCATAGTCACTGGGTGACTTCCAGCCGGCATTGGCCGTTTGGAAACCCTTGTTCCCACTGCGGTAAGTGCCGCAAGCCGTAATGAATAGAGCGGCCGTACTCAAAGCTACGGCGCAAAAAAATCGCGAGGTCGGCATCAAACACAACATGCTTCCATTTTATTGACGATAGATGGGGAATCGCAAGCAGAGCTCCCGCGCCTGGCCTTTGATCTTTTTGATCAGGTTTTCGTTGGTAAAGTCTTTTAATACTTCGCCAATCCAGCCAGCGATGATTTTCATCTCATTCTCTTTCATGCCGCGCGTGGTGAGAGCCGGAGTACCAATGCGAATGCCGCTGGTGACGAAGGGCGAGCGCTTTTCATTGGGCACCGTGTTTTTATTTACAGTGATCCCTGCATGATCCAGCGCCAACTCGGCCTCTTTTCCGGTGATTTCACGTTTCGATAAGTCGACCAAAATCAAATGATTGTCGGTTCCACCGGTCACCAATTCAAAACCTTCGTCCAGCATGCCTTTGGCCAGTGCTTTTGAATTCAAAACCACCTGTTTCGTGTAAGTTTTAAACTCAGGTTTCAATGCCTCACCAAAGGCGACCGCTTTGGCCGCGATCACGTGTTCTAGCGGTCCACCTTGAATGCCGGGGAAGATCCTAGAATTTACAGCTTTGGCGCGTTCTGAAGAGCACAAAATAATGCCGCCGCGGGGGCCACGCAAAGTTTTGTGAGTGGTCGAAGTGACGTAATCGGCAATGCCTACAGGACTTGCGTGTTCACCGCCGGCGACAAGACCTGAAAAATGCGCCATGTCCACCAAAAGGGTGGCACCCACTTCATCCGCAATTTGACGGAAGAGGGAGAAATCCAGTGCTCGCGGGTAGGCGCTATATCCGGCAATCAACAATTT
>JBEIHA010000337.1:0-3459 GCA_040381635.1 Pseudobdellovibrionaceae bacterium | reverse complement strand
GATTCGCAAGGGCTACTGGTTTTTACTCAAGACGGCGTGATCGCAAAAAAACTAATCGGCGAGAACTCAGAGGTCGAGAAAGAATACATCGTGCGCGTCGAAGGCCGACTGTCGAAAGACAACTTGGCCTTACTGAATCGCGGAGGCCTAGTCATCGAAGGCCGCAAACTTCGCCCGGCGAAAGTCGAGTGGATCAACGAAGATCAGCTGCGCTTTATCTTAAAGGAAGGCATGAAGCGCCAGATCCGTAAGATGTGTGAACACTGCGGTTTGCGCGTGACGGGTTTGAAGCGTGTGCGCATTGGCAATGTGGTTTTGGGGAAATTGCCGGAAGGGAACTGGCGGTTTCTGCGTGAGGATGAATCTTTCTAGTTGGAATCAGACCTTGCGGACAGCAGCCGGGGGAGTTTCTAGCGTGCCTTCAGAGCTGCGCCTACTTTTCGATCGCGTGCGGAACTTAACGCAGCATACCCTGTCTAGACAGGAGACACTGCGGCTAAATTTATTTTGTTTGCAAGGTTTTTTTGCTTCTCGGGCAGGTCCATCATTTAGACTTAGGCTAAAAAGATTTGTCTCAATCGCCGGACGCCGCTGACTCCGCGCTAAGTTCTCCGGCTTCGCTCAAACTTATTCGCGTTTCGCTTCTTCCGTGTTCTCTTTTTTCATGCGCTGGAGAATGCCTGGCCTAATCTCAAGTGTCTGCGAATGAATCCGGTTCTCACCCGGTTTTAGCCAACGCTCGCGCACCTCTTCGAGGACATCGACTTCGGAATCTAGAAAGCCAGCCTGTAAACGTAGGCTGCGCGAAATGGGCTCTATTCTCCGCGGAATTTTTTTATACAATTTCAAAAGCCTTGGCCCGAAGTCCTCGGCGGAGCTTAAACCTTCGGTCTTTAAAATATTATGATACCAACGCGACCCGAAAAGCACGTGGCCGACCTCATCCCGCCGGATCACTTCGATGGCCTTGATGGCCTCGGGCGCGCGCACTCCGCTTAAGCGACGCAAGATGGTGTCGGTGGCATCAAGGCCGCTGCCTTCCAAGTAGCGATGCACGATCAGAATTCGGTCCAGCAAAGAATCTGAAGTGTCGACCGAGGCCCACAGCATGGCGTGCGTGGGAAATGAACCCCACGGCATTGCTAAGTCATTCAGCGCTTCCATGCAGAGTCGAAAGTGTTTGCCCTCTTCACGGGTGACCTCGGCCAATTCCTCACGGAAGCCCCGCGGAGCCTCGGGAAACTCGATCAGGGTGCGTAAGCCCAACTCCATCGCTTGAAGTTCGATGGACGCTAAATCGTGCACCAAACGCGCCTGTCCTTCGCGCGTGGACAATCCTTTTTTGGGAGGTAAACTTTTGAGCGGCAGGATTTGCACATCGCGTCCAGGCTGACGGGGCACAGTCCATTCGCCGCCGCCCAAAAGGCCTTCGAGGTTTTCATCCAAAGCAGCCAGTTTACCGAGAGCCGAAGTCTCTAGAAGTACTTGCGTTTTGGAGTGTGGCGCGGCATTCATTTTACTCTATCTACCAGGTGGTTAAGCATGGGTAAAGGTTGGAAAGCGGCGGGCAAACTCGAGGCCGCGCAGAAAAAAGGCGCTCAGTTCACGAAGCTGGCGCGCGAAATCGCGGTCGCGGCAAAACTTGGCGGCGGGGATCCGGAAGCGAACTCCCGCTTGAAGCTAGCGATCATTGCGGCCCGTGAAAAATCTTGCCCGAAAGACACGATTGAGCGCGCGATCAAAAAAGGCACCGGCCAGTTGGACGACGGCAGCACCATTGAAGAGATTGTGTACGAAGGCTACGGACCGCACGGAGTCGGCATTATCGTGGAAACACAAACGGACAATCGCACGCGCACGGTTTCCGAAATGCGCAATCTATTTAAAGCCCACGGCGGAAATCTAGGTGACACGGGCGCCGTAGCTTGGATGTTTGAACGAGTTTGTTTGATCCAAGCCGCAAAGGTCAGTGTCGGCGATCCCGACGAAGAAGCGATCGAAGCTGGCGCCAACGAAGTCGAAAAAGAAGACGGCAATCTGTATAACTTTTACGGCACGCCTGAAGACTTAGGCTCGATCCGCACGGCTCTACAAGGCCGGGGGTGGGAGATCAAGGCGGCCGAGCTTTCGTTCAAACCGAAGGAGCAAGCCACCGTTAGCGAAGAACAGAAGAAGGAAGTCTACGAACTTCTGGCCGAGCTTGAAGACAATGATGATTCACACCGAGTGCACGCGACGGTTTGATAGTGCGGACCGCAAGTTTGCGGTCCTTAGTATTGCGGACCGCAAGTTTGCCGTCCTTCGTATCGCGGCTTGCGCGCTTGTGATTCTTAGGATGTCAGGATTAGGAACTTAGCTCACACGGGAATACGGACTTCCCGATCCATAGAATATTGCGTGGTGTTTAAATCCTGGAATAGAGACGATGCGTTACTTGCTCAAGGCCTGAAAGGCCATCGCGTAATACTTCATTTGTTTAATCATTGAAAACAAACCATTCGCTCGGCTCGGGCTAAGTTTGCTCTCTAAACCAATTTCTTTCACAAAATCGGGCGGAGTTTCTAAAATCTCTTTTGGCGTGGCGTTTGAGTACACGCGAAGTAGCAACGCCACCAATCCGCGCACCAACAATGCATCGCTGTCGGCTTCGAAAATCACGCGGCCACCTTCGACCGAGGCGTGAATCCAAACCTGGGATTGGCAACCCTTCACTTTAAAGTCTTCTAACTTCTTAGCGTCGGGCAAAGCCGGCAAGGCTTTGCCGATGTCGATCAACTTTTTGTAACGAGCTTCCCAGTCGGCCAAACCCGAAAATTCCGCAACGATATCCTTTTGCCTTTGCGCGATTACATCCACGATTCGACCATTTCGC
This sequence comes from Pseudobdellovibrionaceae bacterium, assembly GCA_040381635.1. Taxonomy (GTDB): domain Bacteria; phylum Bdellovibrionota; class Bdellovibrionia; order Bdellovibrionales; family UBA1609; genus JALHOQ01. The sequence continues at coordinate 587 of JBEIHA010000337.1, read as the reverse complement.
GACTCAACCCCTGTGACCATTTCCATGCCTTCTTATACATCAATAGTAATTCAGAACCAGAGTAATTCTGGGCAGAGGCCGCACCGTTCACGAGATCCACCTGCTCGGCGATCTCTCGCGCCGAAAGGCCCAATTCAACTAAGGCCATCTGGGCCGCGGCAATTTCTAGATTAAAACTTAAGCTCCGAATGGCTTGCCGATCCTCACTCAACCGAAGGTCATCGCAAAAATAAGTGCTGCACTCGCCCGGTCTGAAACTCCAGATTGAGCACCCGCGCTTTTCACGATCAAAAAATCCGCACAGTAAATCCACGCCCGGATCGCCCCCTACCGAGGTCACGCTTTCGTGCCGCGCGCGGTAGTCGGGGCAAGCCACCGCGCCCACGGGATGAAAGCGAACATTCGCGATCTCCGGCAAAGCTTCCGAGTTCTCAAGCCATGCTCCGAGCAAAAAATTGGGAACAAAAGGCTGAAAAGCGCAGCACTTCGCAGGCTTTAAGCAGCCGGCACAATCCAATTGCGGGGCGCGCAAGCTAGGCGGCCGCAACCAACGCGCCAGGGTACTATTCAGAAAGGAATTCGAGTAG
>JBEIHA010000336.1:0-3469 GCA_040381635.1 Pseudobdellovibrionaceae bacterium | reverse complement strand
TCCATCTAAATTGGGTCTACAAAAACAATTAAAGAAGAGTTTGGGCCATCTTTCAAGTAACCCACATCACCCCGGCTTAAGTTCTCATCCCATGGCTTCTTTTGAGGTGATTTATAAAGTTAAAGTTTTTAGTTCGTATGTTCAAAATAAAACACCACAAGCTCATCGGATATTGTGGGCCTATGGCCCTAAGCCACGCCAAATAACAATCCTGGCAGTCATACCACATTACTGATGGGAGAGTAGAAATGGCTAAAAAGAAGACTGGTGAAAAATTAACAACTGTTCGTGAACATCCGATGCAAGCCTTCTCCGCCAATTAAACTCGAAGGCAAAGCACCATTACCGAGAATAACCCGAGCCAGAGGCTACTAGCCAATCAACATTAATTTGACCGAGAACAAGCCATTCCGAACGTGGCTTTTTCTTTGGCTTTCCCGGGCTCGGCTGGATAGAGGTAAACAATTCCCATTTTGTCATCTATCTGTAGGCGCGCGATATCCTGATTGAAATAGGACATGACTGCATTAACAGTTTCTTGTGGGTGATCCAAACCCAGGCAGTGCCCAATCTCATGGGTGATGGTCGAAACAAAGGTTTTTGCTTTATCGTAAAGGACCGGATTTATATCGATCGTGCAGCCGGTGACTTTCGTTCCGCTAAAAACCAACTTGGCTTCTCCACCACTGAGTCCACTCGTCGCGCCTTTGCGAATGGTGATCACCCGGTCTGTTTTCTCGAGAGCGTAGTCAGAATCCGAAGTTTCAACCAACTGAACGTAAGCTGCGGCGATCGAATTATAATCGCTAAAAACTGAGTTCATGGCGGCAGCCACCGTGAGCGGATTCGTCCCCGCCAAACTATCGCCGCCCGGCATGTCATTTTGCAGATTAACCGTGGCCTGATCATAATCGACAAATATTTTAGTCTTACTTGGAGCGCTGTTGTTCACCGCGAAAGTCTTTTTGTCGTCAAAGGTGCGAAACCCAAGCGTCATCAAAATGTAAAAGCCAAAAACGAAACAGCGCAGCGCCTTAGAAATCATAACCCACTCCTAAGATGCCCTGCTGATAGAGGTTCGCATTGATGTTTGCATTGGCCGCTATTTCAAAACGAAGGCAAACGCCCCAGAATAACTCCCAATTGGCGCCCATCGCTCCCACAAAGCCAAAGCTTGTTCCCGAAGTAGCCGGCATTAGTGCTAAACCCAACGCCGTGTAATAGGATTTTGAAAAGTAGAAATTCTTTATCCCACCGTAAGCCCAGTTGTTCAATTTGCCGAATTCCCACTGATTGTAACCAACCCGAAGGGTGCCATTCGGTGAGAGATTGTTTCCCACGCCATACAAAGCGCTCCAGCCGGTCGGTTCAAGCGCCGAGGCCGATAGACTAAAGAAGAATAAAATTGAGACCCATCTCACCATGAGCTCAACCCTAGACTCAGAAAAATAACGTCTTGCCCATTGAGGCCTATGAGTTCATTTATTCCCCGAAGGCCCCAAATCATTTCGAGTTGCAGATAGACCGGTCCCACCAAAAACCACTGAACAAAAAAAGCCGGACCAAGGGCAAAATCGTTTTTGCTTTCCTCCGTGGTGCTGCCCTGATCCTGAAAGCCACGAACAGAGTACATCAATCCACCGCCCACGCCCGATTGAACCTCGGACCACAGAAACTCTCCTGCTTTCCAAGTGCGAAAGAAACTCGCCGAGTAGCTTGCGTGATAGTAATATGAAGACTGTACGCCAATGGCGCTGGCCGTTGCTTTCCAAGCTTCGCCTCCCACCCCGAGTTCAAGACCGGGAATGGGTCGACCCGACATGGATGAACTTAGACCAGTCCCCACCTGTACGGCGGCGTAGAGCCATGAGGGACAAAGAATAACGGCAAGGAAAAATACGCGCATCGAGATATGGTCTAAAGCAAAAGCATCCCGGTCAACAATCCGCGGGACCATTGCAGTAAATATGCGCTTTTGCTTAAAAGCGATTACCGCATCTAGTCGTTAGGCTTTTTTAATTGTCTCGAGCAAATTCGCCAAGGCGGCCTTGATACGTTGCGAAGAAGATTTTAAGCCAGCGTCGGGAAATTTTTCGTCCAACGAATCAAGATGAACGGCCTCCGCGGTGAAGGCCTTAAATACGGAAATCAAATCCGTGGTAAGAATACCTTTAAGTTTTTCCACATGCTTCTGGCTTTCTCGGTGCTCTGCCTTTAGAGCATCGAATTTCTTCGTCAGTCGCCGTTGATCTGCGCCGCCGTCATTGCGGGCGCTGATTAGCCGCTCAAATTGGCCGGCGATCTCGATAAAATCCTTGAGTACATCACGTACCTCGTTCGATATGTGTTGGCTTTCGCTAAAGGTGCGCGCTTTGGCAACAGCTTCGCCAAGGAATTGCCGGAATTGCTGATCCTCACTCATCCGATGAGTTTAGCAGAAGGGGATAGGCCATTCAAAGCATACTTTCGTCCAGGGCTCGAGTTAGCGATCTGGTGAAATCCTGCCTCAGATTGATTAATCTGTGGCGAGAAGGAGTGGTCATTTCGCCAAATCTTAAAAATCGAGCACAACCACCGTAAGGTCATCGACCAAAGCCGCGCCTTCGGCGAAGTCGTCGGATCGCTTCAGCAGCGAATCTAAAAACAAATTCTGATCTTCTGCTTGAGACACGTGCACCTCAACGAGCATCTTCACAAACGCCCGATCCCTCATGGCGTTACCGCTCTTTTTGTTCCGCTCGGTCAAACCGTCAGTCATCAGAACAAGGCGCAGCCCAGGCTCGCTTTGCATTTCGGACACGCTGATTTTTGGGTGAGGTGAACCAAGCGGCGACGAAATATTGTCGTCAGAGAAATGAGCCGTCGGACCCTGGGTACCGCGCTTCAGTGCGATCGCGGGTAAGTGGCTCGCATTGATGTAACGAATTAGGCCGCTCTTTAAATTTACCTCCACCAAAAACGCACTCATCGTGACTTTGCCACCGGCGCATTTTTCAAGAGCCAGGCAAAGGGTCGAGTATAAGCGTTCTGCGTCGACGGAAGCATCGTCTTCCATCGTGGCGATGACCGAGCGTGCAGCGCCCGTCAGTAGTGCGGCCCCAGCGCCGTGACCGGTGACGTCGCCGATAAAGGCAAAGGCCCGGTCACCACACGCCCAATGCCACCACCAATCGCCGCTAGTTTCGCTTGCGGAGCGAGAGCGGCCCCCGATCAGCACCGTTCCATACCTGGCTTGTAATTGCGAGGGCAGAAGCGACGCTTGCACGCTGCGCGCGGACTCCAGTTCAGACTGCATCCGCTGCTTTTCGGTGGTCTCGGACAGAATTCCTTTGTGCAGAAACTTGAAAAGCAGTGAGCCGGCGCGAATCTGATCGTTGTTTTTCAATCGATATGGAACCTGGGGCGTCAGGACCGAGCCATTGACCATGGTCTTGTTTGTAGCGCCGAGATCGGTCAGAAAAACGTTGTC
>JBEIHA010000335.1:0-3486 GCA_040381635.1 Pseudobdellovibrionaceae bacterium | reverse complement strand
TTTTGGGCTTCCTTCCAGCGGTTGGCGCAGAGGCAACATTTGTCGCCGGGTTTCAGACCCGGGAAATTGAAATTGGGATTGGGGGTTTGTAAATCGTTGCCTTGAGCTTTGGTGTAGGCCAGAAATTCCTTGGTCACGACGGCGGCCACGACGTGGCTTCCCGAATCTTCATGGCCCGTGCGGCAGTAGCCGTCTCGATAAAATCCGGTGAGCGGGCTTGATCCGCAAATTTGCAAAGGTTCACCACTCACATTCTTTGCGGCGTCAATCGCCATGGCTATCTCCATCGAAAAAATAGACGTTAAAAAAAGAACGGCTGACCGAGAGTTCATTAGGGAAAGCTATCCGGATTTGCTTACGAATTCTATCGTAAGAGTTTAGATGTGTGCTTTGCACACCGTGTCTGAAACAGCTGCTGGCAGAATACCCCTAGAAATTCAGAATCGTCATGCTATCGTTTATGTATCGAAATTTAACTTAAGTCGGAGTAGTTTATGAAGCCAGTTAAGAGTTTTCACACCGCAGACCTTTTATTTTTACTCGCGGCCTTTATCTCTTTTGTTCTTTCGGTCTCGCTTTGGTTCTTATCAGACAGGGATCAAGGTTTATTCGTGGGCATGTGGGTGCCTTCGATCATCGCACTGGGCACCTATTTCCGCGTGATTTTGAACGGAATCGTCAAGTGAGTGACACGGATTTATTTCTAGCCGGCATTTCGGTTTCTGGAATTGCGGTAGCCGCAATTATTAGTATCATTTGGCAAATTAAGCGGATGGCTGATCGGACGACAAACCGAGATCAATAACCAGTTTACGGTTTAACCCGGCGGCCAAGTCAGCGGTCTTCCGGCCAGGACATGCAAGTGCAGGTGAGGAACGGTCATTCCACCGTCCTCCCCGTAATTGATCACCACACGGTACCCAGTTTCATCAAAACCCTGCTCACGCGCCACTTGCGCCGCCGTAAGCAGCAGGTGACCAAGAAGCAGCTGGTCTTCGAGGCGCGCCGTACCCAGGGATTGAATTTCTTTCTTTGGAACCACCAACAAATGCACGGGCGCTTGGGGATGGATGTCTTTTAAGACGGCGCAATGTTCGTCTTGGTGAACGATCTCACCCTTAATTTCTCCGTTGATCAGTCTGGTAAAAATGCTGGCCATAATTTTTACATTCGCTCGGGTACGGAGCGCCTCACATTTGTTTGTAGTCGGGGCCGCTGCCGCCTTCGCGGGGTTGCCAGCGGGGGCCTAGGGCGTCGGTGGCTTTACAGTCGACGCAGTTTGGGGCGTTGACGACCAGTTTGTCGCCTTGGCGCTCGTAAACTCCGGCGGGGCAAAGGGCAGCGTAGAAATCGGCCATTTCGGGGGTGAGATCTTTGCCCACCGTCAAATGGCTAGGGATATCGTCGCGCGTTTTGTTGCCGGACAAATAGACCGCGTCCACTTTGCTTAAGCCCACTTTTTCGGTGGCAAAATCGGGGGTAGTGAAATCTTTTGGCTCGTCGGAGTCTTCTTCGGTGTGATTGGCGTCACCTGGAAATGCGCCACCGGTGACGGTCATCAATGCGGCCTTGACGCCGCCGACGTAAAAGCCGTCTTTGAACGCGTGGCGCATGTTGCGCACAGCTTTGAGATCCGACCAGATCTGGCTGTCCTTAATGCTTTGATCGTAAGTTGAAAGTGCGGCTTTGCCGGTGTCCCCATTTTTGATGGCCTGAAAAATCGCGCGGGCGGCGTAAATTCCGGACAGCATGGCGTAGTGAATCCCTTTAAGCGCCGGCACGTTGACCAGGCCTACGGTATCGCCGGTCATCAGCAATCCGTCCCCGGTGAACGAGCTTGGCAGAGCGTGAAAGCCGCCTTCAGGAATGGTCTTCGCACCCCATTCAATGCACTGTCCACCATCAAGATATTGTTTAAAGAACGGATGCTCCTTCATGTGTTGCAACAGCAAATGAACATCCAGTTTCGCATTTTTGTAATCTAATCCAGCCACCAAGCCGATCGACACTTGATCATCGGCCATCGGGTACATCCAGCTTCCGCCGAACGCATCTTTGGGCAAGGGCCACCCCAGTGTGTGCGAAATAAAATCGGGTGCTTTTTTAACTTTCCAAATTTCCTTCACGCCGAGAGCGTAAACTTGCGGGTACTTCGACTGGATGTTTTGCCACTGCATATAGCTTTGCGCGAGCGGACTGCGCGTGCCATCGCTGAGCACAGTGACTTGTGCACTGACATCCGTCGCCGGCATACCGCTGGGATCCGGCGTGCCGTCGCGTTTAAGTCCGGCGGGAGTCGTGCGCACACCAAGGACTTTGTTGCCTTCCACCAATAAAGAATCCACCGGAAACCCGGTCATGATGTTCACGCCCAGTGCTTCGGCTTTTTGTCCTAGCCAGCGCACCATTTCGCAGGCCGAGGCCACGTAGTAATTGTGGTTTTTCATCGTCGGCGGAGTGGGGAGCCGGATCGCACTGCCCTTGGTCATTAAGAAAACTTTTTCGCCCGTGACCGCGCGACGGAAAGGAAAGTCCGAGTCTTTAAGGTCGGGAAATAGGGCCTGAAAACCAACCGGATTGACCACCGCGCCAGATAGGGTGTGGCCGCCCAGGGTGCCTGCTTTTTCAAGAACGCCGATCTCGAGCTTAAGGTTGTTTTCCTTCGCGAGCTTGGCCAGTTCGATCGCGCCGCTGAGACCTGCGTGACCCGCGCCGACAAAAACGACGTCGAAGGGAACGACGTCATCACCCTGCGGTCGGTGGTTGATGATGAACTTGTCTTGCGGCAATTCGGGCTGAAATTTGCCCGGTACGAAGCGTCCGTTGGCTGAGGACATGGCTATTTCCTTTTGGAAGAGTTGCGCTTCTTAAACTAGGAGGACTGCAGTGGATTTGCAACCTCCGCCGCTTCGTGAGAAGCTTAATTTCGATGGCGCTTTTCCAGTACAACAACATCTTACTTCCCTACCAGATCGATTTCGCTCCCTTCGAGCACGATATGCTGTTGCTGCAGGGCTCACGCTTCAATTCAGACTATTGGCTTCCGGTTTTGGTGGATTGGAAAGGGACAGCGGCGCAAAGCGGGCGCGTGGTCACGTGCGATTGGCAGTCGGAGGGACAGAGCGCTCAAGATTTGGCCGATTATTTTCACCGTTTTTGTCTGACTCTTGGTTTGCAAAACTTGTACGCCGTGGCCTGCGATGACGCGACTAAGATTATCGAGAATCTGGAAGCGGATTTTCCGGGCACGGTAGAAAAGAGCCTGTTGTTCCCACACCATTCACCGAAGGGTTCCGAGCTTAAAGAAGCGGTGCACGAATTCGGCGAAGACTCCGCGTAAATACTCACAGCAAAAAATCAAAAAGATTGGCCAGCGGGAAGAGGGCCCAATAAACCGCCAACTGGCTGGCACTCGCCCCCGCAATCAATCGTTGCATATGAGCTTTCCCATCTTTGGAGATGATTTCATCGCTAAGCCGAATGCGC
>JBEIHA010000334.1:0-3486 GCA_040381635.1 Pseudobdellovibrionaceae bacterium | reverse complement strand
TGTCCGTTTTGCGGCGAAAGCATATCGATGGTGCTCGAAGAACTTTACGGCGCGCAGTAGTTGAAAGATGCTATCGATCACGATGTAAGATGAGGACACTTTCACTTCTCAAGTCGGCGAGACGCAGCTTTAAGAAGTCGGGCTTGATGTTTTCGGCTGACAGAGAACTCAATGTAAACCATTTGAAGTGACGGTGAAGGTACGAAGAACGAATTTGTCCTTTGGGGCCACGTCAATTCTCATTTTCCCGGATCCTGCCAAATTCGGTTTTTCAATTCACCCAAAGTTAGGGTGTTAAGTTGTGATCGAGGTATGTCGAGCTTGTAGAGATTTGAGCTGCCCCAGCCGCGACGAAATGCTTTGGCAACCTTCATGGGTGCAACGAACAGCCCGATGGTAAAAGTCAAAGGGGCGTAAAACCAGCCAATCCAGTATTTTCGTGGGAAGCCCGAGGCCAACTCCCAAGCGGCGACTTCGCCCTCGCCGGTCCACGACGTGTCGTAACCGGTGACTAAATGAGTGAGATCATGGAGGTGAATCGCTTCTCGGCGGGCGCGTGGATTCGGAAATGGAAACTTAATGGGACCTAAATGAACTTGGACGAACTTTGCGGTCGCGGCCTCGTCGCCGAAATAATGGCTCTGATAGAAATCCTTTAGTGCTTCGTTAACGGTTTGAAGGTCTGAATTCATGCTTAAATAGATACATCAATTCCGCATTTGAGACAAATGCCGGTTGATCACGTCAATTGGGAAAAGCTCGAGCTTACGAGGACATACCTACAGCGGACCTGAGAGGTCGAAAGGATCTCACACTTAAGTGGGAATCTGCTGTACTCTATAAACAGTGCATGTTTTGACGTTTATCTTAGTCTTATTCTTTACTTTTCCCGGCGCGGCCGATCCGGTGTGTGCGGCTAAATACTCGGACCTCGACGGCAGTGAAAACTTGAAGGCGCTTAAGGCGATGTTCAGCGCCGATAAACAAATCTCTGTGGTAAATGAAACTAAAGGTTCATACGTTATCATCAGTGGCTTCGACGACAATTTGACGATCAGTTTTTTTACCTCTGGACTGTTTGATCTTTATCCGATTCGTCGCGAAGGTCCTTTGAAATTTTGCGACGATGGCGCGGTTTTGCGTATGATCGGACTAGACCGCGAGGAGACCGTCACTCTGGTTAGCGGCGGGTTTCAGATGGGCAAAGGCGGACCGAAGCGCAATTTCGCGCACGGTGAAATGCCGGCGCTGCTTAAAAAGCTGCACAAGATGGATATTCGTGGGATCGCTTCCGAAACTCCGCGCTAATAATAAATTCGGCGCGAGGGCTTTCCGCAATGGGCGAGTTCCAATTGTCGGTCCACCATTTTATCAAAGACATACAAAAGACGATTGTGATCCTGACCTTGCATGCCGTGCGCGGGACCGAGCAGCTCTAAAGTGTGATGAATAGCTTCAATGGTCGAGTAACACTCCGGTCGAGGTTGCTGACGCACGCGGAAGTTGGATGGCGCGGGTGGGGTAAAACAAACGCGCGCAACGGATTTCAAATTCTGGCTTAGGTGAACCATCTTGCGCGCCGTGGACCAGGTTCCGTCGATCACGATCAAGGTCAGTTTTTTGCCCGATGGCGAAAGAGCCGCGCGCTCATCCAGATTCATATCAGTGATGTTGCGCGAAAGTCGCCCGGGATAAAGCATCAAGCAGTGGCGGTCGGAATCCGCAAGCACGCGGTCCAGGGCTCGGTTGCCCGTGTAGTTATGGCCGACGATGATCTGTGAATTTCTTAAGCTTAAAAAAGACATTCGACCCGTAGCGATTCGGCGCTGCTGTTCGATCGGATGCGTAAGGATAATGAAATCGATTTTTGGATCAAAAGGTTTTAGCCATTCGCAAAAGCAACTGAAGTCTGGCTGACGGCAGGTCCAACAAATCTTACGGAACACCGGCTGGTTTTGGGTGGCGGCATGGCGCCGCTGTCGGAATGTGGCCAAATTCATGTTGCCAGTTGAACATGGGTGGCTTCAAATGGTCCAGGTCAATCCAGGGGTTAGGCCCGCAAATCACTGATTTGACTTTTCTAGAAAAACTAAAGTACCATTTTAGCATGTACGAGCGAGATTTAAAGCTCCCCAATCCGCCTCGCCGAAGCTTTTTTCTGTGGGGCCCTAGGCAAACGGGAAAAACCAGTTTACTCGAAAAGACTTTTCCGAATGCACTTTTTATAAGCCTTTTATTGAACGAAGAACTGGCCGAGTTTAAAGCCAGACCCGGAAGTCTGCGTGAACGTCTGCGTGCCTCAAAAAAGCGTCACGTGATAATTGATGAAGTTCAAAAAGTGCCAGAGCTCCTCGATGAGGTCCATTATCTGATAGAGAAGGACAAGTTGATTTTTGGTCTTTGTGGATCGAGCGCAAGAAAGCTTAAGAAGTCACATGCGAATCTCTTAGGTGGGAGAGCTCTGCGTTTCGAGCTCTTTGGACTTACATCCAATGAGCTTGGAGAGTCTTTCGATCTCGTTCGTCGTTTAAACCGGGGAAGCTTGCCGTCTATTTACGATAGCGAAGACTCAGGTTTGCTCTTGCGTGCTTATTGCGCGGATTATCTAAAGCAGGAAATATTCGATGAAGGTCTGGTTCGAAAGCTATCGCCATTTTCCCAATTTCTTGAGTTTGCGGCGCTCTCTGACACGGAGATATTAAGTTTTGAATCATTTGCTCGCGACGTGGGAGTATCGGCACCAACGATCAGGTCTTACTTTGATATTTTGAATGACACGCTGGTGGGACGTTATCTTCCTGCGTACACGCGCAGGTCCAAGCGTAAAGTGACCGCACAACCTAAGTTTTATTTTTTTGATACCGGTGTGGTCAATTATCTCGCACAAAGAGGAAATCTTGGCCCGCGATCCGAGCTTTTTGGCAAAGCCTTTGAAAGTTGGATTCATGCAGAAATCGTGAGCTATCTTTCTTATTCTGGCAAAAATGAAAGTTTAAGCTATTGGAAGGTTCATCAAGGGCCCGAAGTTGATTTTATAGTGGGTAATATGAAGATCGGTATAGAGGCTAAGGCCAGCTCAAAAATCCACAATGATCACCTAAGGGGCCTTCGAGAGCTGAAGAAAGATTACCCTGAGGTTCAACGTCGTTACGTCGTCAGTCTAGAAGCCCATTCCCGGAAATTGGACGAGGGCATCACTGTGTTGAGTGTTTCTGATTTTTGTAAAAAGCTTTGGTCAGGTGAATTAGTTTAGACTCAATTGGTGTCGCTAGGGAATGACGCGGAGGAGTGTTTTTTCGATCCCATAGTTGCGGATGGTCGTGAACAGCAGCGAACCAGTTTCAGCGTCAAGAACGATCGCCTTCGAGGCGGGACGGCCGGACTGTTGCCAGTCTTTAAACATGCGGGTCGTTCGAATATTAAAATCGCCGTCGGTGCGGACGACGTTTTCTAAGATCACATTCCCACCTTGGGATTTGTAGCGAT
>JBEIHA010000333.1:0-3521 GCA_040381635.1 Pseudobdellovibrionaceae bacterium | reverse complement strand
GCCGCGGGCTGGGACTGGCCCACCGTGCCGCGGCACAAGTGAGCGGCCTCGGCCAGACCGCCCAAAGCCTCAAGATCGACGATCACCGGTTGGTCAGAAACCGTGTATGATTTTTTGCACGTCGGGAACTTCCGCGGGGCGATTTTTTTTAATTTAGTGCGCAATTGGTTTGAGTATCGTGGCTACAAAGTGACTTTTGTTTACAACTACACGGACGTGGATGACAAAATCATTAACCGCGCCAAGGAAGAGGGCGTTTCTTCCGCCGATATTTCTGAAAAGTACATCGTCGAGTTCGAGAAAGACTTTAACGCCCTGGGTTTGAAGAAGCATTCGCACAATCCTAAGGTCACCGATTACATGGATCAGATCATTGGCCTAAATAAGAAATTGATTTCGAATGGCAAGGCTTACGAAATGGAAGGTGACGTCTATTTCGACGTTCATAATTTTCCTGAGTACGGGAAGCTTTCGCACAAAAATGTCGAGGATTTGGAAAGCGGCGTTCGCATCGAAGTGGATTCACGTAAGAAGCATGCGGCTGATTTTGCTTTGTGGAAGAAGGCGAAAGAAGGCGAGCCCTCTTGGGAATCGCCGTGGGGTAAGGGGCGTCCGGGCTGGCATATCGAATGTTCGGCCATGGCCGAAGCTTTGTTGGGTGAGCAAATCGACATTCACGGTGGGGGCTTGGATTTGATTTTCCCGCATCACGAAAATGAAGTGGCTCAATCCGAAGGTGCGCACGGCAAGCCATTTGCTAAGTACTGGATGCACAACAACATGCTGAATTTCGGCGCGCAGAAGATGTCGAAGTCGTTGGGGAATGTGCGCAAGGCCGGTGATTTTATGCGGGAATATCATCCGGAAATTTTCAAATACCTTATGCTTTCGGCGCACTACCGCAGCATCATCGATTTTTCGCCGCAATCCATCGAACACGTGATTTCGGGATTGGCTCGGATCTATTCGGCCTTGTGCTTGGCTGATACGACCGCGAATTTGGCTGGCGACAGTGGGCCGGTGCCTCCCGATTTTCAGAAGGTTTTGGATGAGGCTAAGAACGGCGTCGAGGCCTCGTTGGATGATGATTTCAACACCGCCGAAGCGATGGCGCGGTTGTTTGAAGTTGTGCGCACGTTCAATACGTTGGTGCGCACCCCCGGGGCAGTCACTCCGAAGAAAGTTGCGGTGGCCAAGGCCTTCTTGCAGTGGACTTCTTGGTTGGGTAATCTGATGAGTCTGTTTGGTGAGCCTCCGGGTGCATTCCTTCGCTTCCTCGACGATATGTTGCTGAAACGGAAGAACCTCGATCGCGGTGATGTGGATAAGCTAGTCGCGGCCCGGGGTGAGGCGCGCGCCGGTAAGGATTTTGCGAAAGCGGATGAGCTGCGCAAACAACTGGTAGAAATGGGAATTGCCGTGCAGGACACTCCCTCTGGAAGTGAATGGGAAGTTGCTAAATGAGTCTACGTCCCGTCCGGACGCCCAAGGGTAAGTTTCAGTTAGTCACAAAGTTTAAGCCCGCAGGCGATCAACCAAAAGCCATTGAACAATTGGTGGGGAACATCCGCCAAAATGTGCCGCACCAAACTTTGCTTGGCGTGACGGGGTCGGGGAAGACCTTCACGATGGCCAAGACCATCGAGGAAACGAATCTGCCGACTTTGATTCTGGCGCCGAACAAAACATTGGCCGCGCAGCTTTACGCCGAGTTCAAAGAGTTGTTTCCGCACAATGCGGTTGAATACTTTGTTTCTTATTACGATTACTATCAGCCTGAAGCCTACGTGCCGTCGACGGATACGTTTATCGAGAAAGACTCGGCGATCAACGAGCAGATCGATCGCATGCGCCACTCGGCGACCCGGTCGCTGTTTGATCGTCGGGATGTGATTATCGTTTCCAGTGTGTCTTGCATCTACGGCCTTGGTTCGCCTGAGGCCTATTCGGGCATGATGATTCATATCATCGCGAACAAGGAAATCCGGCGCGATGTGTTCTTGCGTGAGTTGGTCCGCATTCAATACAAACGCAACGATGTTGATTTCACGCGGGGATCATTTCGCGTGCGCGGGGATGTGGTCGAGTTGTTTCCTCCGTATGAAGACGAGCGTGCGATTCGCGTTGAGTTTTTTGGCGATTTTATCGACCGGGTTGCGTGGATCGATCCGCTGCGCGGGAAAATCATTGAGGAAGTGGACCAAGTTGCGGTTTACCCTGGTTCTCACTACGTGAATTCGGACGACAAAAACAAAGCGGCGATCGAAACCATTCGCGATGAATTGCGCGTACGGATCAACGAGTTCCAAACAAATATGAAGTACATCGAGCGCGAGCGTATTGAGCAGCGCACGTCTTGGGACTTAGAGATGATCGCCGAGATGGGCACTTGCCCCGGTATCGAGAACTACTCGCGACATTTTACGCAGCGTGCGCCTGGCGAAGCGCCGCCCACGCTGATCGAATACTTTCCGGACGAGTTTTTGTGCTTTATCGATGAATCTCACGTGACCGTGCCTCAGATTGGCGGGATGTACCGCGGGGACCGCGCGCGTAAGATGACTTTAGTTGAATTTGGTTTTCGTTTACCCTCCGCCTTGGACAATCGGCCCTTGAATTTTCAAGAGTTCGAATCGCTGATGGACAAGATCATCTACGTTTCGGCCACGCCCGGTGAATACGAAATGAAGAAGTCCGAGGGTCTGATCGTCGAACAGATTATCCGGCCGACAGGACTGATTGATCCTGAAATAGAAGTTCGTCCGGTCAAACATCAAGTCGATAATCTGTTGACCGAGATCCGAGAGCGAATTGCCAAAAAAGAGCGCGTCTTGATCACGACTCTCACTAAACGTTCGGCCGAGGACTTGACGTCTTATTATGAAGGTTTGGGCATTAAGGTGAAGTACCTGCATAGTGACATCGTCACTTTGGAGCGCACGGAAATAATTCGCGATCTTAGGCTTGGAATTTTTGATGTGCTGGTGGGTATCAACCTGCTTCGCGAAGGCTTAGATATTCCGGAAGTGTCTTTGGTGGCGATTACCGATGCGGACAAAGAAGGCTTTTTGCGGTCGGCGCGCTCGCTTGTGCAAACCATTGGGCGGGCGGCTCGGCATTTGAATGGCCGGGTGATCATGTACGCGGATGTCATGACGGAATCGATCAAATACGCCATCAGCGAGACCAATCGACGCCGCGGGATCCAATCCGCCTACAATAAAGAGCACAACATCACGCCTTACAGCGTGACTAAGAAAATCTCGGACGGGATGTCGGACTTGCAAGGGATGGAAGTCATCGTTAAGGACGCGCAAGAGCGCAAGCAGGTCTTGCGCGAAAATATTGCCAAGTATTCCGAAGATCCCAAGAAGTTGTCTTTGCAAATTGCGCGTTTGCGTAAGGCCATGAAAAAGGCGTCGGACAGCCTCGATTTCGAGGAAGCCGCGCGTATCCGAGATGAAGTTAAGCGCTTGGAAGTTTTGGATCTTACGCTGCATAATGGGGAAGTGGACGAAGTT
>JBEIHA010000332.1:0-3541 GCA_040381635.1 Pseudobdellovibrionaceae bacterium | reverse complement strand
GGAGTGAAAACTCCAGCGGCGTTGATCGTACCGCGAAAATTCTGTTCACGATAACCAGGTGCGGTCGGGGTATGTGCCGGCGAATAGGTAAAGACTTCGCCAGTAGCCGAGATTGACATCGCGGTCATACGGAGGCGCCTATCACTGTAACGAACTAGATTGGTCCTTACTACTTCGCAAAAGCTATTGCGATTGTTCGAGAGGAGTTCTCCGCGGTGTGCAGAGTATTCCTGCAGATTTTCTTGTTCAACCCAGATCCCAGCGAACGGCGACGAGGGCTTTGCTTTTTTATCTTCGCCGCAAGCCGACAGCATCACTACGGCTGCGACTGCGAACAAAGAAACTTTCCATCCATTGGACTTCATATAACCACCTTCCATGCGGTTTGATTTACGAGAGAACGGTATTACACGTTACGTGCCAGGCGGAGAGTGCCTAAAATTGTCATTAACCGGGGGTTTATGTAGGGATTTCAGGACTGTCCGTCATCAGGACGCAGTCAAACGCTTACGAGGCCTTCACTTCAAGGACGACGGTCCCTTGGAAGGTCTTCGCTATGTTTCCGTATTGATCCACGGCTCTCACTTGTACCTTCAAAGGATTTCCCGCGATCAAGTCGGGCGGGCCGTCCAAAATCAAACGCGCGGCTGGACCGGGCTGCCATTCCATAGTTTTGGGTTCGGGCAATCGAATTGTGCGAGCGCCCGCATATTGAAATAAAACTTCCCACTTCTCAGCCTTCGTGTTGGCGATTTTCACCATGGCCACGCCGGCTTGGATCTGAACGCTTAAGGTCTTTGGCTCCGAACTTCCGATGCGAATCGTAAAGTTATCACTGAAGTGAGTGCAGGTCGTGCCCTTACCATCCACCGCCTTTAGCGTGATCTCTAAATCCTGTCCTACGGTTTGCTCTGAGGGAAAGGCGCACATGATCTCTTCAGGCTCGAGCGGACGGACTTGGATCTTGAAAGGCTCTTGTAATTTCAAATTGCCATTCGAAGCGTTCTGCAGCACCAATTCCACCTGTCCGGGAGTGTCGGGGGACAGATCGATTTCGCCAATACCATTCACAATTTTTACTTTCGCCGGTTGAGGACGTGGCGAAAGCGTCTTTGCTGCAGCTACTGGTGCAGGCTGTGTGTGCATCATGGGCAGTGAGGTGGGCGATGGCATCGGATCTTCGATGATCGGAGTGTGGATGATGATTGTGCTTTCAGTGGGTTTTTGCTGGCTCATGTTCACGTTTGGTTGCAGAGAGAGATTCTGCGCCACGGGGGCGGGCGGCGTCTTCTTGCGGTCCATTATTGGCTTCAAAGGCGGCGGCGCACTGTCGGCCGGGGCCGCGACCCACTCGAAACGCTCAGCCAGAAGGACCCAATCTTTTTTCAATTCGTCATAAACGTAGTCGATCGGAAGGAGTTCACCCTTTGACCACTTGGTCTTGAGCTCTTGCTCGGTGAAAGGTCCGATTTGCTGATCAAGATGTGAAACGACGAATTTCAAGCTCATACCAAGGATATCGGCATCTAGGCCCGGCATTTTGAGCGGTCTCGTCATAGACGGCCGAGGTCTCGACCTTCGCCGAGTTACTTGCTATGTTGCTGAGGCTAACTTGAAGGAGGACAACATGTCTTTGATGAAAAACGTTTCATTTTCGTTCGTATTGGTCTTAACTTTGACCGCTTGCGGGGTACAAAGCATACCGCAAGCCGAAAACGCTTTTGAAGCCGCCTCTTCCGAAGTCACCAATCAGTACAAGCGCCGCGCCGACTTAGTGCCGAATTTGGTGAACACCGTGAAAGGTTACGCCTCCCACGAAAGCGAAACCCTGACCGCGGTGACCGAAGCGCGTGCGAAGGCCACGTCGATGACCATCGACGCTTCGAAGGCTTCGCCCGATCAAATCGCCAAGTATCAACAGGCCCAAGGGCAATTGTCCCAGGCGCTGGGTAAGTTGATGGTGGTTTCGGAAAGATACCCCGAATTAAAAGCCGACGCGAACTTCCGCGATCTACAAGCGCAACTTGAGGGAACTGAAAATCGCATCACCGTGGCAAGGCAGCGTTTGATCGAATCGATTCAGGGATTCAATAACTTGATCACCGTTCCGCCAACGAGCTTCACCAATTCAATTTTTTATCGCAAAGAAAAGAAGGCTCAGTGGGACGTGGCCGAGGGTGAGCGCGAAAAAATTCAAACCGCGCCGGAAGTGAAGTTTTAATTGTCGTCACTTCTTTTCGGCTTTGTCTTGTTGAGCGTAACGACCGCCGCTGAATTCAAAGTGCCGACGCAGACCGGGCCGGTCGTTGACGAAGGCGAAATGCTTAGCTTCGAAGCGCAAGACAAGCTCGAAGGTTTTTTACAGCGCCTGAAGAATTCGGGCGGCGCCGAAGTGCAGGTCGTGACCGTGCCTGATTTGGGCGGCGTCAGTATCGAGGAAGCTTCGATCAAAATTGCGGACCAGTGGAAGCTGGGCAATGCCAAGCAAGACAACGGCGTGATTCTTCTTATGTCCAAGGCTGAGCGCAAAGTGCGCATCGAAGTCGGGCAGGGACAAGAAGGCAATTTGCCCGACCTGACCGCCAGTCGCATCATCCGCGAAGTGGTGATCCCGCGCTTTAAATCCGGCGACATCGACCGCGGGGTGATCGATGGCGTCTTAAGCATCGTGCACTACACGGATCCGAAATTTCTTGAAGGTCAAAACCGAGCCCCCGAACAGCGGCGCGGTCGGCCTGCGGGCAAGAAGATGGACTGGATTTTCTTTATTCTCTTTTTCTTGTTTATATTGATGCCGGCCTTCGGCGGACGCCGGCGCAGCGGCTTGGGCGGGGCATTGCTTGGCTATGGATTAGGTCGCGGCACGGGTGGCGGCGGCAGCTGGGGCGGCGGCGGTGGTGGATTCAGTGGCGGCGGCGCCTCGGGAAGCTGGTGACGACATGAATTCCAAACAAACTCTGTTGACCGACGAAGAACTCAAGTCCCTGTCCGCGGCGATCACACAGGTCGAACGCGGCACTTCGGGTGAATTGCGTTTGATTATCGCGCAACGATCTTCGCGCACCAGCCACGTGTTTCCTTTGCTGACCTTGATGTTGGCTTCGCTGTCTTTGATTTATCTATGGACCGCACGGCATCTGCTCATGTTGGGCGACACCACTTGGACACTGCCCGCAGTCCTCATAGGAGCCTCGAGTTTAGGCTATTTATTTTCACGCTTTCCCTCCGTTCAGCGTCGTTTGACTTGGACTTCGGATCTCGAACACCAAGCCTTGATGCGCGCCGAACTTGAATTTCACCGCGAAGGCCTGGGGGCCACCGTCGATAAGACGGGTATTTTGATTTTCCTATCGGTTTTCGATCATCAAGCCGTAGTCTTGGCGGACAAAGGCATCGCAGCGAAGATCGACCAAAAGGTTTGGGCCGAAGTCGTCGCTATGGTTTTAGAAGGTGTTCGCAAAAAACGTTTGCGCGAAAACTTGGAAAAAGCCATTCAACTTTGCGGCGAGTTGCTGAATAAGGAATTCCCCATCAAGGCCGG
>JBEIHA010000331.1:0-3546 GCA_040381635.1 Pseudobdellovibrionaceae bacterium | reverse complement strand
CGTCATCGATCGAATGTCCACCGACGAAATTCGCCTTCGCTTCGCCGACTTTGTCGCTAGCCCCCTGCATGACCTCAACGATCACGTCCGCAGACATCGTGGCCAACGGAAAAGCCAGAATACCCATGGCCGTGACGGGTCTACCGCCCATGGCGTAGACATCGCTTAGTGCATTGGCGGCGGCCACTTGGCCGAACAAACGGGGCGTGTCTAAAATCGGAGTGAAGAAATCTAAAGTCTGCACCATCGCGATTTCGTTTGTGACGCGGTAAACGCCTGCGTCGTCAAAATGGCGACCGTCCACTAACAATGCTTCGTGGGGTTTGGGGAAGCTGACGCGTGCTAAAATCTTTCGCAGTTCCGCCGCCGACACCTTTGCCGCGCATCCACCTTTTTGAACCGTTTGGGTCAATGCGATTTCATTCATAAGCGCGACTGCAATTGAAAGAATTTATGATAAGCACCTTTTTGCACCATCAGTTCATTGTGCGTGCCCTCTTCGACGATCACGCCCTTGTCCATCACGATGATGCGGTCACATTTGCTGATGGTGCTTAAGCGGTGAGCGATCACCAAGGCCGTTCGACCACGCATTAGCGAATCCAAACCCTTTTGGACTTCAAGTTCGCTTTCGCTATCGAGAGCGCTCGTGGCTTCGTCCAAGATCAAAATGGGTGCATTCTTAAAGATAGCGCGGGCGATACTAATGCGCTGTTTTTCTCCACCCGAAAAGCGTGCACCGCGCTCGCCCACCTTGGCGTCATAGCCTGCGGGATTGGCGCGGATAAAGGCATCGGCATTGGCCAACTTGGCGGCAGCTTCGACGTCGATCGCTGATTTTGAAAAATCACCCGACCAAATATTTTTTTGAACGGTGTCCGAAAACAAGAAAACATCTTGGGTCACCAGCGCGATTTTGGACCGCAGATCCGCCAATGGCATTTCATCGATCGGTACGCCGCCAATCAAAATTTCGCCCTTCGTAGGATCGAAGAAGCGGGGAAGCAAATTGATCAAAGTCGATTTACCAGCTCCACTTGATCCGACGAGGGCCACTTGTTCACCCCGGCGAATCTTTAGATTGAGCGAACGCAAGACTTCGTTGTTTTCGTAGCGAAAGGTCACGTTGCGAAATTCAATGTCGGACCAATGTTCCGGAAACGGTTTGGGCTGAGTCAATTGGGGAACAATGCTTTTTTCTTCGAGCATGGCGTTCAGGCGTTCCAAGGCCACGGCGGATTGCTGAATTTTAATAAAGCCGCCTTGGACTTTCTTAACCGAATCTGTAAGTAAAATGGCCGAAGCGATGAAGCCTAAGAAATCGCCAATCTGCATATGCGACTGCATCGCCAATCGGCCGATGTAAATCAATAGCAAGGCCACGAAGATCACGCTGACACTTTCGGATACTGGTCCGGCCGCTTCTTCGCGCGAAATCGCCTTCGATCTTGAGTGCAAGAAATCTTGGGCTTTGCTTTCGAACCGATTTCGCATCTCACCCTGAAGATTGAATGACTGAACCACGCGGGTGCCGTCCAGTGATTCTTTTAAGATCTGGGTCAGATCTTCCATCGTTTCTAAATTGTAGCGCGAGTATTTGCGCACACTGCGGGCGAAATTACGTAAGATCATCGTCACCATCGGGGTGCCGGCGATAATAAATAGGGTTAAGGTCCAATCCAGGTAAAGTAAATAACCCAGCGTAAAAATCGCCAAGAACGGTTCACGCACCACATCGGCAATTTTAACGAAGCCACTTTGAATGACACCGACGTCGTTCAGCATGCGCGAGATCAACCCGCCCGTACCGCCGCCGAAGTTTTGAAAGAAGCCAAGATTCAACGTGAGGTATTTATTCATCAAACGGCGCCGCATATTCAAGCCGACCATTTCGGCCACGGTCAGCATCCAGTACATATGAAAGTAGCGAAGGCCCGCGGCGGTGATCCACACCACGCAAAGTGCTATGGGTATTTGGTAGGCCTTAACCGTGTTGCCGGACTGCCACACTTCGGGCAATTGACCGATCAACCAGGGAGTTAGGGATTTCACCCCGCTGATCATGATCCCAAACAATAGCACCAGCAGCAGGCGCTTTTTGTGGAGCCTCATTTCAGGCCACAACATTTTCCAAATTAGTGCCATAGAGTCTTAGGGATTAATCCCAATACCCAGTGATTTCAAGCTATATGCGCTTTGCGGGCATCAGCTCGTCGACGTAGGCTTTTAAGTACTTGCCCGTGTGCGAAGTCTTGGCGTGTTTCATTATGTCCGCAGGGGTCCCGCGGGCTAAGATTTCTCCGCCCTTGTGGCCCGCTTCGGGGCCGATGTCGATCACGTAATCCGAATGTTTAATGATTTCGAGATTGTGTTCGACCAATAAGACCGTGCTACCCGCTTCGACCAAGCGATTCAATACCTTCAGCAGCAGATGCACTTCGCGAAAATGAAGACCCGTGGTCGGCTCATCTAAGATGTAAAGGCTTCGTTGTTGCGAAGCGCTGGCCAATTCGCGGGCCAGTTTCATACGCTGAGATTCACCGCCGCTCAGGGTGTTGGCACTTTGACCGAGCTGCAGGTAATCCAAGCCCACTTCTTTTAAAACAGACAGTGGCCTACGCACATTCGGGTAAGCGACAAAGAAATCCATCGCTTCGGACACGGTCATCGCCAAGATTTCGGCCATGTTCTTGTGCTTGTACTTCACTTCTAAAATTTCAGGTCGGTAGCGTTTGCCGTCGCAAGCGTCGCACTTGATTTCGATATCGTCCATGAACAGCATGTCGACCATCTCGTAACCAAGACCTTTGCAAACCGCGCAGCGCCCGCCATCGACGTTCAGTGAAAAAGTGCCGGCGTTGTAACCGCGCGCCTTAGCCTCGCCCGATCCGGCCATAATCGATCGAATGGAGTCGAAAACTTTCAAGTACGTCAGCGGATTTGACCTTGCGGTCTTACCGATTGCGCCCTGATCGATCATCACCACGCCTTTGATTTGCTCTAAACCTTTAACTGACTTGTACGGCATTCCGGGTAAGAATTCGACGCCGAGGTGACGGGCGACCGCGGGATAAATGGTTTTGGTGACTAAGGTCGATTTGCCAGAACCGCTGACACCGGTGACGGTCACCAAACGGTTTAAGGGGATGGAGATATCCACATTCTTTAGGTTGTGACCGTTACAACCTTTAAACGAAAGCACGTATTTGAATTCTTCGATATCGACGGGGCGGGGATCTTTATCCGGCGTCCAATTTTCGTTGGCGCGCATGTAACCTGCGGTCAATGATCCCGGTGCGGTCAGAAATTGATCGCTGAGGCCTGTGAAAATGACTTCTCCACCGAGATGTCCACTGCCCGGACCCATTTCGATCACGTGCGTGGCGTTGCGAATCACGTCGGGATCGTGTTCGACCACCACCAGGGTGTTGCCTAATTCACGCAGCCGCTTCAAAACTTCGATCAAGCGATCGGTGTCGCGCGGGTGCAGTCCCACGGTCGGTTCATCCAGAACGTAAAGCGTTTGTGAAAGACCCATCCCCAACT
>JBEIHA010000330.1:0-3572 GCA_040381635.1 Pseudobdellovibrionaceae bacterium | reverse complement strand
CCCGCGCAAATGGGCGGAGGCGCGCCGTACCCTCGCATATGAAGGCTTTGCTTGGTGCAAAATTACAGGTGCTAGGGTACGGCGCGCCTCCAGCCTCTATATATAATGGTAGTGCGCAATAACTGTTGAGCGAAGCGCATGGATTTGATTACACTACTGTTCCGCGATTGGCCCTGTGGTGGAATTGGTAGACGCGCTGGACTCAAAATCCAGTACTCGCAAGGGTGTGGGAGTTCGATTCTCCCCGGGGCCACCAAGAATTTCTGGATCCGCTGGATCTGGGATCTGCGGATCTTCTAAATCTCAAACAAGAAATCAGATTTTTCGAAACGAACCCTTGGACCAAAAACGCCTTCGGGCTTTCGTTTGCCGGCGGAAATCGCCATTACGATCACTGAACTCCGTGGAAGCCCTAACAACTTTTTTACCCTCTTCGAATCCAATCCTTCCATCGGACACGAGTCGTAACCGTGGGATGAGAAGGCCAGCATCAGGTTCTGGCACGCCAAGGCAGTCGACTTTGCGGCCCAAAGCCGAAGGTCGCCCTTCCCGAGGGGTTCGCGCGGCATGACGCGAAACAGACCGACCGCCGTATAGATCAACCACTTGAAGGGCGCGAGCACCGACAGTGGTCCCGACGAATAAACGAACGGCACGAGCTTCTCGTAGTAGTCGAGCGCCGACTTGGGAACCTGGTTCTTTCCCGACCGAAACAGCTCCAACATTTTGTTTCGATTTTTTGAAATCTTATCAATCCGGGCCACGCAAACAATGATCTCAGCGGCCGTCTTTGCCGCGTTTTGAGAGAAGCAGTACTCAATTAATTTGTTCTTTTTCTCAGCGCTACGAACCCAGTAAAACTCCCAAGGCTGCATATTAGAAGAATTTGGCGCAAGCAAAGCAAGATCTAAGCAGTCACGCACAATTTCTTCTGGAATGGGCGTCGTTTCGTAAATACGCACGCTTCTGCGATTCTGCACAACGTGACGAAATTCAATGGCGTTCACAGGCCGAAGAGGTTCTGCCCCAGGAATGCTCACGGATTCATTTAAGATAGATTTCGACATGGCGACGGATCCTCCCTAGCTCAAAATAGCAGGACGCTTAAGGCGCGCAGAACAGTTGCACGTGTTCGGCAACGCCACAATTCTCAGTGCGCCATGGCTGATGTGCACAATCTGATAAGGATGTTTCCTCGCCGCTGCAAGACAAGTCGTCCCAGCCGAAGTCCGCGTCGCCCATCGCCAGTACTCCTGAGTTCAGCGACGAGACTTCCCCGCTAAATCCAAGCTCTCGACAAGCGACCGCGGCTTCAACTTGACCGAAGCCATCGTCACAAACCGAATACCAGGTGACTCCAGAATCCGTGGAGGTTTGCAGTATATTCTCGACTCCACCGACACGCTCGAGCCGCGCGGCGCCCAGGCGTCCGTCCCGACCGGGCCCAGCGTGACCGCGGTAAACGGCGGTGAAGCCATCATCCAATCGGGTCAGTACCGCTTTTCCCGTAATACTGAAATCGAAAACGAAATAGCGATCCTGGAGAGCCAGCGAACACGTCAAACCGGAACACTGCTGAGTTTCGACGCCTGAATCCGTACAGGGAGAAACAAGGTCGGCGCGCAGCTGAATGGCCGAATGTTCTGACCGAATCAAACTCAAATCGAGATTACACAACGGACGGCCGTTTTCAATTCCGCCCTCTTGGAGCGTCCAACGGCCGGAATAGGTGCGCAAATGTTCGCATAAACGATGAGACGAAACCTCTTCCGCCGACTTGATTTCGGTGATTCCGTCGAGGCAAGTGACGTCGAATTGTCCATCGCTTCTTTCGACTATGGATTGTGCGTGTTCCATCGCGCGGATTTGAATTCCACCGGCGAGTGCGGTGGAGACCGAAATGGCGAGAGCGGCGGCAAACCCGTTTTTCATTGTCGTCTCCCTAAACGTCCCCGTGTTTGTTGCACACTACCCCTTTACACTAGCCGAAAACCCGCGAGGTCAGCACCATGCCCTGATGAATATCACCAAGCCTATACCAACGTCCGGCGTCTTCGGAGGCGCGCCGTACCCGAGCGTCTATAGAATTTGCTTGGTGCTAGGGTACGGCGCGCCCCACCACATCCTATTTTTTCATTTTCTGAGCCGAGCGGAGAGCTCGAGGTCACCCGGATTGGCAGCCAATCCGCGCTCCAAAGCTTCAACGGCTTGATTTTGGCTTCCCACTTTTTCGTAGGTGCTCGAAAGCGCCAGATAGCCACTCACCAACTTCGGATTGAGCTTGATGGCTTTTAGAAAACACTCTTCCGCTTTTTCAAATTCTCTTTGAATAAAATATGCGCGACCCAAATTAAACCAGGCACGGAAATGGGTGGCATCCCTTTGCAACGTCAGCTTATAGAAGTCGATTGAGGCTTCGACCTTATCCTGTCGGCCATAAACCACGCCTAAGTTGTAAAAGGGCACGGGGCTTTGGGGGTTCACTTCACGTACTCGCACCCAAAACGCTTCTTCGCTGGCGAAAGTCGCCGCGTGCCTAAAGGTTAGCGCAGACAATACGACGAGCGGAACAAAGATCGCGATTTTCCAAACGCGGCGGTCGGGAATTCGGATCAAAATTCCTAAGAAAATCACCATAAAAACATTGGGCAAATAAGCCCAATGGTCGGCGACTAGCGAAAGCTTCATATTTGGAATCGCGACCAAACCTAAGCAGGGAAACAACAAAACCAGGTACGAAAAAACAGGGAAACGATATTCACGCCAAGGTCGGTAAAATGCGGCGGCCAGAATAAGGCCTAGGCACAAAAATCCCGCCGCGACCAGAAACAGGCCTTGTCCGTAAATTTCGGGCACACGCAGTGGGTACATATAGCTTAAGTTTAAAGGAGCAAAAAACATCTTGGGATAAAAAATCAGATTCTGAATCATAACCAAGAGACGCTCGCCGATATTCATATGGAACACGTCGGCCTGGCGTTCCAGAAAATTAAGGCTGTTCACGTGCAAAGTGACCATGCCACCAAGCAAAGACAAAACAAAAAATGGTGCCAGTCGCCACCACTCGCCAAGCCGTTTTCGAATCATGCCGAACATAATCAAGGGAAGAAAAATCACCGAGGTTTTCAAAAGGATCGCGAGCAAAAATGCGGAAAGAGAAATCCAATACCAACGGCGCCCGTCCTCTTGAATAAAGCGATGAAACGCGAGGAGAGTGATCAACCCCATGGAGGTCGACAGCAAAGTCTTTGATTGAACGATCCACGCCACGCTCTGCACGTGCAGTGGATGCACCAAGAACAGCAGAAAAAAAAATAAAATCCTTTCTTTCCAAGAAAAAAGTGCCGGGTGAAATTGTAGTGATCAATGCCCCCGATTATAACAGCTGGATTGATCTTGTGGATATTTCCTGGCAAGGCTCCATCCCTGCCACCCTTTTCATCAGAGGCAAAGACGAAAAGCGCTGGTTCGTGGAAAAAAGCATAAGTACCGGAGAACTAATTGAGATC
The DNA here is from genome assembly GCA_040381635.1 of Pseudobdellovibrionaceae bacterium. GTDB lineage: Bacteria > Bdellovibrionota > Bdellovibrionia > Bdellovibrionales > UBA1609 > JALHOQ01. The sequence goes on along the minus strand of JBEIHA010000330.1, from coordinate 63 downwards.
TCCAATAAATTCAATAATCCATGATTTTTTCCTTTTTTCTTTCGCTTTTCTTGTTGGTAAATG
>JBEIHA010000329.1:0-3580 GCA_040381635.1 Pseudobdellovibrionaceae bacterium | reverse complement strand
GCCATCGCTAGAATATCCGCGCCCTTGCCGGCGAAGCGGACAATCTTGGCGTCGAAGATCGCGTCTTCTTGACTGAATGGAAGTTCGTCTTCCAATTGTGAAATGATCGCGCGCTGAACTTTGAAGCGTTCTCGGAAAGGCAGTTGCAAAAGTCTTACTGAGACGTGTTTCAGAGCGAGAGAGAAAACAAATTGAGTTTGATCTAGATCGTATTGGCTAAACAAAGTTCGTAAGGAATCAATGATCTCAATTTTTTTGTCTTTGGTCAGATCAAGGGAGAGCGGAAATTCAAGCACGCGGCGGACCACGTAGGATTTAGAAGTGGCTTCGACTTCCGCGATTTTTATGCTGTAAGAACCTATATCTATGCCGACTGTCATCATCGTACAAAAAGGCTATCAGTTTTCTTCCCAATACACTACAGAAGGTCGGCCTTTTGCTCCTTGAATTTTTTTAGTCTTATCCGGACTTTTGTCTGGCGTAGTTTTATCGTCTTTCGGTGCGTCGGGTGGCTTTCCGCTTTTTCTATCCTCTTCTTCTTGGAGCAACTTCCCGTAGGGTTCCACGAGATTATCGAAATCGTAGGTGATGACGGTAATTTCACGTTTCACGTTCGCGGCGAGACCCGTGGAAACCACGCGGAAATTGAATTCCACGTCGAACAGCAGGGGAACTTTGCTTTCTTCGATCGCACGGTAATTGACGCCAAAGCCCTGTATGAATGTGAAGAAATCCTTTTCGTCCTTAAAGGGTCCCTCAAGTTTGGGGTTCGATCTGCGCTCGAGGACCTTGGCGACCGCTTCTTCCGTCATGCTGGGGTCCAGCGACATAAGCGTCTGTTTATCAGTGAAATTGATGTTCACGCCCTTGGTTCCGAAGACGGTGATTTTAGGGGCGAGCACCCGATAAAAGTCCTCGGTCATACCGCCGACCATATTGAGTTCGTCGGCAGTGCGAAACGAACGATTGGGTGGCATTTCGATTTCTTTGTCGTCAATGTCCCGGTACGGCGCGCTTTCGTCACCGCCATTCAGGCTTTCTTTGTCTTCGTCCACGTAGTCGGCGATGTTGTTCACCAGTTCTTCGAAACGATAGCCTGAGTATTTGTCGGCGAAGTCTTCGTTGTGTTCGACTTCACTCTTAAAGACCTTCACCACTTGGGCGATCATGGCTTTTTTGCGGTTGAGATTAGGGGAACCTAGGTCATTCAAATCCAGCCTTCCACCTTCGGGCGAAATGGTGGTGGTGTACTGCGAAGTCATCAGGGATTCTTTGGTCACATCTTTGATCAAACCCTTGTCGACTTCACTGATATTTTTGCTCGGCGCCACCAGCGGCCACATCAAAGGAAAACTCCAGATCGGGTCGAGCATGCTCTTGTTATCCGGAAAATTGGCGCCGAAGGCCGCATAGGCTTGTTTGTAGAGCATAATTCTTAACAGAGAAATTTCGATGCCTGATTTAGCCGCGTAATGGGCCTTGATGCGATTCACTTGCTGTGACGCCACCACGTAGTCGACCGTGGTGTCGTAACTGACTTCAATGGCAATAAAGGTCAGGATCATCATCGCGAAAAGCGCGATCATCAAAGCGACCCCGCTTTGGGAGCGAAGCGGCTGGCCCGGGTGAGGTAATCGCTTATGGGCCCTGCGAAGTACCGATGCCGATTTGGCCATCTGGTTTCTCCTCTTTTTTATTGTTCGGATTACGGATCGCCGCCACCGCAGTCATGCGTAGAAGCTTGTCCGGCGTGTTGGCGCTGCCGACGGTTTCCTTAACCGCCATGGTGATTTCGACCGCGTAGGGAAACTTATTTTTAGTGGTGTCGTCACCGCCCTTGTCCGATGAAATCCACTGATCTTGCCATTCATCGTCTTTTCCGGGTCCCAGGTAGCGCAGTTTGAATTCAGCTATATTTTCCAGCAACACGGTCTCTTCGCCCACTTTGGTGATGTCTTCGTGAATGTAATTCGAGACTCGGCGCCATAGGCATTTCGAGGATTGCTCTTGGGTGGATCTTCGGCGACATGATTTGATTTTGTAACCGATTTCGGCCTGCGAAGAAATCTTTTGGTCTTCGCTGACCCGTACATTGGAAAGAGAGGTGAAATTCAATTCTTCGTTTTCACCGATAAATTGGGTGGCGATCTTTTCGACTTTAAGTTTGTATTTCTCGGCCGAATTTGCGGCATCTAGCTGCTGCTGTTGCGTGCGAGTCTGAAAATCAGCGTCACTTTCGCCTTGGTTTTTGGTCAAGGGCTTGGTCACCTTGGCCTTGCGCATTTCTTGAGTCTTGTTGTGCAGCTCGATGCTGATGTCGCGGTAATTGAAGGCCATATTGATGTCGCGTTCCATAATCCTTAGGGCATCACGAAGTGTTGAGTTCTTATCAATCTCTTTCTGTACTTTGGCTTTGGTTTTCAACGCCCGCTGAATGGCCTGTACCGTGAAGAGGGAAAGAAAGGCCATGATCATCATGGCGATAATCACTTCGAGAAGGGTGAAGCCCCGCGCGGATTTTAGCTTCACTTTGCACCCGCTCCGCCCGCGAATTCCTTGGTGTAGTCGACGAAGTACTGCGTGGCCGTGAATTCCATTTCACGCTTGCCTCGCTTCACAAAGACGCTGACCTGAACTTCTTTGATGGCTTTGTTCAAGTACTCGGTCATTTGCTTGATCATTGAGAGCAGCTGTTCGTTCGGTTCTTCGTTTTGACCCATGATGATTGGGGTAAGGTCGGGGAATTCCATCTCGCGGCTTTTCATCTTCCAGCGAAATTGCGGGTATTCAGATCCGAAGTCCCCGCTTTCTTCTTCGGGAACCTCGGCCAGGGGCTTGTCTTTGTACTTGGCTTCGATTTCGACCATCTTGCGCTCTAAAATTGTGGCGACGTCATAATTCAACGACGACTTACGCATGGTCGTGAAGTTCCCGGACCACAGACTGGCCGAAGCCATGATCGCCGCGGACACGATCATTAGGGCCACCAAAACTTCGATGAGAGTGAAGCCCTGTGACCTCTTTTTCATTGCGATTTAATTTCTTTCAAAGCGACCGGTTTAGAAATCAGTTCGGCCTTACCGGTCAGCGGATGAATCGCGATCGTCCAAGCTTGGTTCGCCGCGGCCCCTTTGATATGAATCGCGGCTTCATCGACTAAGCCTTGCGACAGATAATGGATAAAAGCTTTGCCGGAGGTCACGGGATTTTTTAGACGCGTGATCTCGACCTTTTCGAAGCGCATGCCGGTGGGAATTTCGGGAATTCTTTTGCTAAAGGCCGCATCCACTTCGAAACCTTTGGGGTCTTTCTTTAGTTTTTCGTCGTTCTCTTCCGAACGCTCGCGCTCGTTTTCTTCTTCTTTTTCACTTAAGACGACTTTTGAATTGCCGCGTTCGACCCAAAGTTTTTGTTCCGGCGGGCGATTCACATCGGTAACTACGGGCATTTCAATCACTAAGCGGTAGGTGACTCCTTGAAGTTTGGCTTTCGTGTGAAGTTCACGGCTAAGGATAGTCATTTTCCTAAGGAAAGATTTGGTCTGCGCATTGCGATTGCTCATGTACGGCATGGCGATGGC
>JBEIHA010000328.1:0-3590 GCA_040381635.1 Pseudobdellovibrionaceae bacterium | reverse complement strand
GCGATTCATGGCCCCCATCCCGCGCGCACGCGAAGCCACGCGCTTAGATAAGATATCTTTGTCGACGGTTCTTAAGACGGCGACCGGGACTTCCACCAAAGTGTCGAGGTGGCGCGAAAGCTTATAGTACATCCAGCTTGAAGCCGAAGTGGTTCCACTGGTTCCCGATTGATTCATCGTGGTTTTGAATTTCGCCAGACGCTCGAAGTTTTTACGATCACCGCAGCGACTTTGTTCGAACGCGGCGGGGCTTAATCCGGTTTCGCTGATGTCCAAGATCATGGTGGCGGCACTGGTGCTCCAAGTTTTTGGACACATGCCCACTTGCGAGGCGTAAAGATCAATCGCACAAAGCTCTTGCTCCTGTTCTAAGTCCTTTTTGCTCATATCCCCCTCGGCGATGGGGGGGAGGACCCGGCACTCCTCAAGACGATTGTTTGAGGATTTAAAGTTCGCACCGTTCACGAAAGACGAAACCATCAGCGGGAGGAGCAAGAAAGCCTTGGACATGAAAAACCATCCTGTATGAAAAGAGTGACAGATTCCAGTGTGCAAGGACGAAGCCTGAATTTATTAGCCTTGGCAACAGCTTGACTGGACACCAGTGACGTTTCGCGACCAGAATGCAGTCTATGAACCGAATTTTGCGTTTTTACATTGTTGCGTTCCTCATTCTTCCAGCCTGCACTTCGGGGCCACAACGGCAGATTGCCTCCGGGCCCGAGGGCTCGCAAATCCCGATGGTCCCGCAGGTTTTAGCCAAACCCTATCAGGGCCCCCTTTTGGTAGAGGCCCAAGGGCACCGGCGGGCGCCCGCCAAAGTCTACTTGCCGCTGCAATTTGCTTCGCAAGAGTCCTGGCCACTGGTGGTGTTGCTTCATGGTTTTGGCGGGACCGCCGATGTGGAAGATCAGTACCTGACCCTACGTTACCGCGTTTCCGACCGCGGCTTCGTGTTACTGACCCCTGATGGTACGGCCACTCCCAATGGCACCAAGGATGTTAAAGGTACAGATCATAGCGGCAAGCAGTTTTGGAATGCCACAGACTTCTGCTGCGACCTCAAGCCTACGGGCGTGGATGATATGGGTTACTTGCGTAAACTCATCGACACCGTGAAAATGAAATACAATATCGATCCTTCCCGCATCTCTATTTTCGGCCATTCCAACGGCGGCTTTATGGCGAACCGCTTAGCTTGCGAAATGGGCGGCGAACTGGCGGGTATAGCAAATCTCGCGGGTGGTTCTTTTGCCAACCCCGCCAAGTGTCGGGACCCCAAACCCGTTACCTATTTGCAAATTCACGCCCCCGATGACACGACCGTCTCTTATGAAAGCGGGCTGCCGGAATACGCTGGCGGAAAGCCAACGATCGCCCAGTGGATCGCAAAGAACGGCTGCGTAAGTAAAAGTCGTCCGACGCTGAACAAAGACTTTCTTCTGTTGATCCCCGGAAACGACACTTCGATGGAAGCCTGGAACGAGTGTTCCTCGGGGCGCACGATCATGCTTTGGACGATCAAAGCGTACGAAACTCAACACCACGACCCCCATATTCCCATTTTCAATTTGAACTTTACCGACGCGGTTTTGGATTTTCTGCTGGCGCAAAAACTTCAGCCGTAGGCATCGGGGTAGCGATGGCGTTGCTGCATTCGAGGAACTCTGTTTAAACAGAGTTCCTTCACCCGCGCCAGCGCGGGTGAACCAAGTTATTGAAATTACTGAAAATCAAATTCTAAGGCGCGCACATTCTGCGCGAAAATGATCGGGAATTCATCGGGACGACGACTCAATTCAGTAACGCCTGCGCCTGCTTCAGCTGCATCTTCACCGCGTCCGGGGCCGTTCCGCCGGCCGACTTTCGCGCGGACATCACCGTTTTGTGCGGTAACTTCGCCCGCGTCTTTTCGTCAAGCAAAGCATGATGACTCTTCAATTCCGCGACAGAAAGCTCTTCGAGCTTCTTTCCGTTCTTGATGCACCACTGCACCAAGTGCCCGACCACTTCGTGAGCCTCGCGAAACGCTAAACCCTTTTCCACCAGATCATCGGCGACGTCTGTCGCATTCGAAAAATCGCCGCTCAAAGAAGCTTCCATCGCCTTAGGTTTCCATTCGGCCTTGGCCAGCATCAAAGTCATAAGCCTTACGCAAGAGTGAACCGTATCTAAGCCTTCGAACAAATGGATTTTGTCTTCCTGCATATCACGATTGTACGACAGCGGCAGGCCCTTCATCATCGTCAAAGCCCCCATCAGCGCCCCGTACACGCGACCCACGCGTCCGCGGATGAGCTCGGCCACGTCGGGATTCTTTTTTTGCGGCATAATCGAAGAGCCCGTAGTGACCTCGTCGCCCAATTGCACAAAGCCGAACTCAGGCGTGGACCATAAAATCAACTCTTCGCAAAATCGCGAGAGATGCATCATGATCATCGAAGCATCGCTTAAGAATTCAATCACATAATCGCGGTCACTAACGGCGTCTAAAGAATTTTCGCTGATCTTTAGAAAACCTAGATCCTTGCGCGTATGCTCGCGATCAATGGGAAACCCCGTGCCCGCAAGGGCCGCTGACCCTAAAGGCATGGACAAAACGCGCGGCTGCAGCTGCTCCAGTCTTTCGACGTCGCGCTGAAACATCCAGAAATAAGCCAAGAGATGATGCGCCAAGCTCACCGGTTGCGCGTGTTGCAAGTGAGTCATTCCGGGCATGACCGTCAGCATATGCTGAGCGGCCTGGTCGGTGATTTCACTTTGCAGCTGTTTTAGATCGCCGATCAAGGCGCTGACTTGCTCATTGGTGAACAGCCGAGTGCTGGTACCCACTTGGTCATTTCGTGACCTGGCCGTATGCATGCGCTTGGCCGCATCGCCAACTTTCGCAAACAAGCGGTCTTCGATTTCCCCGTGGACGTCTTCGGCCTTGGGATTGAAAGTCCACTTGCCGGATTTGATTTCTTCCGCGATTTCTAACAAGCCCGACTCGATTTTTATTGCATCGTCTTTTTTAAGTATGCCCTGCCTTGCCAGCATTTTGCTGTGCGCGATCGAGCCGCGGATATCCGCGGCCCATAACCTTGAGTCGACGTCGATAGAACTGGAGAACACTTTGACAGCCTGGTCCGTTTCTTTTTCGAAAACGCCACCCCACAAAGACATGCTTACATATCCTTCTGATGCTTTTTAACTAACTGTCCGTACATGCGCGCCTGAAGTCCGAAGTTCTTCACCGCACCCGTGCTTTCGCGTTGATCGAAGGTCGTCGTATCGAAAGAAGCCAGATCTTCCGAGTACAAAGCCCAAGTGGACTTGCGGCCCGTGATCGTGACTTGTCCCTTGAACAAACGCATCGACACTTCACCGGTCACGCGCTTCTGCGTGGACTGGATAAAGGCTTCCAGATCGTCTTTGTAGGGATCCCACCACAAACCTTCGTAAGCCAGCTTTGACCATTCTTGATCCACCAAAGCTTTGAAGCGGATTTCGTCGCGCGTGAGCACCAGATTTTCGAGTGCCTTGTGGGCCTTCAAAAATACGGTGGAGGCCGGACACTCGTAGTTTTCCCGAACTTTCAGACCCATCAT
>JBEIHA010000327.1:0-3590 GCA_040381635.1 Pseudobdellovibrionaceae bacterium | reverse complement strand
GGCAAGCCCATCAGCACTTCGATCCACGCGCAATTCACGGCCTGAATTTGTCCGACCTGGCCCAATTGTTCATTGGACTGTGTGCACATCAAAGTATGATTGTCAGATCCTGAAAATCCCATTGTCGGCAGACCGGCGGCGCTCAGGTAGCGCACGACTTTACGGTTCACGCTTCCGCACAAAGTGGATTCGATCACGTCCATCATTTCGGGCGTCGTTACGCGCTGGCCATCAACAAAATTCCACGTGATGCCGGTCTTGGTCAGGGCCGCGTTGATTGCGGGACCACCGCCGTGAACAACGACGACTTTCATGCCGTGGCGGCGAAAGCTTTGAATCGCTTGAGTTACGGTTTCAAGAACGGAATCGTCAACCAGGGCGGCTCCGCCAACCTTAATCAAAACTCGATTGTTCGTGTCCATGAGTACTCCGTATTGATGTCGACATATTTGCGTGAGAGGTCGCAGCCCCATGCTACGGCGCTCTCATGGCCCGACTTCAAATCAATTTCGATCTTCACGCGATTCGATTTCAACAATTGCTTCACAGTGGCGCGGTCAAAGGCCACGGGCGAGCCATCGTCGAAAATCAAAACGCCTTGAAGCTTCAAGCTCATCTTCGCTAAACAGGAGGCCGGCACTTGCTCGGCGCCCAAGCGCGAGAGGATGCGGCCCCAGTTCGGGTCTTCGCCGTGCACGGCGGTTTTGATCAGCGGGGACATGGTCACGCCACGCGCGGCACGCCTGGCGATCGCGAGTGCGGGAGAGCCAACAAGATGGACCTCCAGCAACTTGGTCGCACCTTCGCCATCGGCGGCAATGCTTTGCGCGAGCACTTGGGCGACTTCGATGAGCGCCGCTTTGAAGGTGGCGTAATCTTTGTCGTTCGCGAGTTCCACGTGCGCTTCGCCGCTGGCCATAAGAAAAGCACAGTCATTGGTCGATGAATCACCGTCGACGCTGATCATGTTGAAGCTGACTTCATTGGCCTTGAATAAGAGTTCTTGCGCCACTCCGGGCGAAAGCTTCAAGTCGGTCAAGAAGTAGCCGAGCATGGTCGCCATGTTCGGGTGAATCATACCAGAACCTTTGCAAATGCCGGTGATCCGCACGGTCCCTTGCGAAAGGGTGACAGTGGTCGACACTGTTTTGGGCACAAGATCCGTTGTCATAATGGCGAGTGCGAAACTTTCAGCCACGTCCTGAGCAGTGCGAACGAGCTCAGGAATCGCAGGCACAATTTTTTCGACGTCCATCTGAGCACCGATCACGCCGGTCGATGCCGACACGACTTGATTCACATCGATGCCCAACTCCTTCGCCACGGCCTGAACCATCAGCAGATTATTCTTCACGCCTTGCGGTCCCGTGGCCGCGTTGGCCTGACCAGAATTGGTGACGATCGCTCGGATGTTCGCCGCGGGCAGCAAGCTCTTCGAGTAAAGCACGGGCGCGCCCTTCGCTTCGTTAAGCGTGAACCCGCCGGCGGCGACGCAGTCTTTTTCGCTGTAAATCAATCCGACATCGGGTCTGTAGCGGCGAACTCCGCAGTTCACGCCGCTCGCGAAAAAGCCCAATGGCAAAGCTGTCCTGTTAAGACCGGGTCCAGGTGACATATTCGTTACCCTTCCTGCGTTAAGCTGTAGCTCGCGGGCAAATCGAGCAAGCGGTTCAAATTCTCCACCGCTTGGCTGGCCGCCCCTTTGAGCAAATTGTCGATGCACGAGAACACGTAGAGCTTCTTCCCCACGAGTTCATAACTGATGTGAGTGTACGGAGTGTTCACCACATTCGCGAGGCGAGCGTAGCGGCTCACATCGCGGCTGTGGCGGACCAGGGGATAGCCTTCGAAGGCTTTGGTGAAAGCATTTTCGATATCTTGGATGTCCGCGGTTTTCGCTTGCGCGTAGATCCCCACTACAATTCCACGCTTCGCCGAAAGTAGGCTGGTCGTGAAATGGGGATCGATGTGCTTACCCGTCGCCAATTGAACCGCTTCTTGAATTTCGGGCGTGTGCTGATGTTGACCCACCCGGTAGGGGAGGCATTCCTCGCTGACTTCGCTGAACAGTAAATTTTCCGCTGCTTTTTTGCCAGCGCCCGTGGTGCCTGACTTTGCGTCGATGACCAGACCTTCGGTCTGAATCAGATCATTTTGCAGCAAAGGAATCAGCGCTAGGCTGATCGCGCTGGCGTAGCAGCCAGGATTGCTAATGAGCCGCGTTGTGGGCTTCACCGGGCCGCAGAAAGGCAGCAGACCGTATTCGGCATTTTGTGCATATTCAGGTACCGTATGCATAAATCCGTACCATTTTTGATAGTCATTGCTCTTCAAGCGAAAGGCGCCGCTTAAGTCGATGACGGTTTTGCCTTGCTCAATAATTTGCGGTGCGAGCTTCATGGAAACTTCGGCAGGGGTGGCCAAGAAGACCACGTCAGTCAGATTTTCAATTAGGTTTGAATCACTGAGACACTGTACGGTCGCGGCTTTCGAGTCGAGGATCTGATCCGTTAGTTGGAAGTCGCCGGTGGCGAAAGCCGACTGAAGTTTGGCGAAGGGATGCTTCAGCAACAGCTTGCACAGTTCGATGCCGCTGTAGCCGCGAGCACCGACGACACTGACATCCGTCATTTGCGGGGACTTGTATTCTGTTTGGATAGCCGAATAATTATGCATCATAACTGCATATTTAAGCATGTGCCTGCGTATGTCAATAATAATTTGACTGCATAATTATTCTTGTGCATGAATAAAACGGAATCCTCACAGAAGTAGGGAGAAAAAGTGAAAAACAAGAATGGCAACGGTTCTAAGGTCTTGTTGGTTTACAGCGGCGGGCTGGACACCTCGATTTGTATTCCCTGGATGCGTGAAGAGCTTGGCTACAAAGAAGTGATCACCGTGACCGTCGACGTCGGGCAAGAGAAAGCCGACATCGCGCAGGCCGAAGAAAAAGCCAAGGCCATGAAGACGACGCACTTCACCGTCGATGCCAAAGAAGAATTCATCGAAAAATACTGCTGGCCGGCCGTTCAGGCCAACGGAGATTATCAAGGTTATCCGATGTCGACTTCGATCGCGCGTCCGTTGATCGCGGCGAAGGCCGTCGAGGTCGCGCAGAAGCTCGGCGTGAACGCTTTCGCCCACGGCTGCACCGGAAAAGGCAACGATCAATATAGAATTGAATTTGGGATCCGTTCGCATATGCCGAACGCCGTGATCCACGCGCCGATTCGCGAACACAATATGACCCGCTCGTGGGAAATTGAGTACGCGCAGAAAAAAGGCGTTCCGATCCAGCAGTCTTTGAATAAAATTTGGTCGATTGACGAAAATCTTTGGGGTCGTTCGATCGAGGGCGGACGTCTGGAAGAACCTGACTTCGCACCTCCCGAAGAAATCTTTCAGTGGACGAAATCAATCGAGGCCTCGGCCGCTAAGCCCGAGACGGTCACGATCCGTTTTAAAAACGGCGTCCCCGTCGCGATCAACGATAAGACCGCTTCGCCCGCCACGCTGGTCACGCAGTTGAATACGATGGCGGGTAGCCACGGCGTCGGCCGTATCGACGTTATGGAAGACCGCATGAT
>JBEIHA010000326.1:0-3601 GCA_040381635.1 Pseudobdellovibrionaceae bacterium | reverse complement strand
GATTGATGATGTCAGGACAATACCGTTTCTCATCAATCATTCGCGCCACGGCATCCAGCTGACCCCGAGCACGATTGATTCTTTTCTTCGCCGCCGCAGGTCGGGCGGGTTCAAATTTTTTTGTTAGAATTGCTCTTGAGCGCCAAAAAAACCCGTTTACTAGAGGTTAAAAATCAATAATTACAATAGTTTATTGAAACATACCCCCACGCCCTGCCCGATTGATCCTTCATTGAGAGCCGCCTGTATCATGGGGCGAAGAATTTCCGCCTATATCTTTTCTTTTTCCGTGCTTTGCCTAGCCACCGGGGCCTTTTTCGCTTTTGTACCGCTGAACTAGGCTTTAGTAAGGCTCGATTATTTCAAGACCTGCTCCCAGAAATCCGAATAGAACACGTGGACTCCGATAACACCGATAAACTAACTCCGTCCCTCATGGCGATCGCCATCGGCGTAGATCGACCGTCCATGCGTATGTTGCGCGAAGCTTTACCCATGATTTTGTTCCGCGAAATAAAAATGGATATCGGCAACCTGCTGACCAACGTAGGGGCCGTCAAACCGGATCTTATTTTTTGTGGTCGCCTGAACGTGAATATCGATCTTGTGGATTTAGCGCAAGGTGTGCGCAGCATTTATGCCGACGCGCCCATGTACTACGTTTGCTCGGAACGCGAAGGCTTTGATCAACAGGCCTTGGCAAAAAATGGATTCTCCGACGCCTTTCTTCTTCCCATGGATAAAGGCATAATTCGTGGGCTTGTTCCAGATGCTTCTGCTGAATACATGGACGTCCCTCTTATAGATATCATTCCCGACACGGTAATGGATTTCGACACCTATATTTATTTACCGGTTAATCGTAAATATATTCGCTTTACTTCGGCAGGATACTCCTTAGCCAGGCCGCGGGCCAAGCGCCTCTTCGATCATGAGATCCGAAACGTCTACATTTCGCAAGGTCAGTTACCTGCTTACGTGAAATTCACGGCGGGCCAACTGAAGAAGATCACCGAAATAAAAAACATGACGGCCGCGGAACGCAAGAAACTTATGCACAAAGCCGTGCGCTCGTTGCTTAGCGGTTTTTTAAACGAAAACACCGCGGTTGAAGACTACAATGCAATCATAACAACTTATATTCTGGACAGCACCAAGGTCGAGGGATCCATCTACGAAAAGATGTTGAATTTCAGCAACAGCGGCGGTGACTCGTATTCACATGTCTCCAACGTGTCGGCGCTGGCGTCGCTCTTTTCATTGGGCCTAGGCATCGGCAAGGTTGAAGAGATTGCTCTGGCCGGACTTTTGCACGATATCGGTCTGGCCGATATTCCTGTCGGGATTCAAGAGAAATCGGAAGAAGAGCGCAGTGATTCCGAAACTTTAACCTATCAGCAGCACCCGCTGCTCACTTTACAAATCATCAAGCGACGTCAAATTGAACTTTCCACGCGCGTCCTAAAAATCATCGAACAGCACCATGAACGTTGGGACGCCCGCGGGTACCCGAAAGAGCTGCGCGGCTCGGCGATCATGCCCGAAGCTCAACTCTTCGCCATGGCTGACGAATTGGAATATTTGACTCAGGCACGTAACGGTAGCGCGCGAATGTCGATGCGCGCTGCGACCGAGAAGGTGCTGAAAAGCGAAGGCTTCGATCCCGAGCTTAAGAAAAAATTAGCAGATCTATTGGGGCTTACCCTAGCCGCCGACGAAGACGCGGCATAATTGACCTCACTAAGGCGCTGCTCGTAACCCTTCATCCATGACTTCCGTGGCCAATGCCAAGTTCGGATCATCCGGTTCGCACAGGAACATTCCGAAATTGACCACCGCCATTTTTAACTGCGCTTTTTTCAATGATTTCTCCTCAAGCTTGGCGGCCGAGTTCATGTCTTCCACCAGCTGATGGAACTTCTTTAAAAAATCGCCGTAACTTTTTTCTGAAATTTCGCAAGTGGACCAGGTTAGTCCGCCCTTTGGCACCTCAACCCCACGCGCTTGCAGCGACAAAACTTCGGTGATGCGATTTTTTGGAACTGCGCCATTCGGTCAATGATCCGGCGCATATGCGCTTGCGCCAGCAGACCATCGACACTGGGCACCCGGTCACTGAAAGGCTTCACGCGCCCGCCACTGCCCACGCGGATCAAATCAAATTTTTCAAGCTGAATCAGAATTTTTTCAAGCACCGTCGGAGCTAGTTTATATTTTTGCGCAATCTGCGTGGGCGTAAGTCCTTCGTACAATTTCATAAAGAAAGAAAATTCACGCGGATTTTTCGCCAGAAATTCGTTTTGTCTTAGGGTGAATTTCACAGCAGTCAAATCTTCGCTGATGGCCAACTTATGCAAATCGGTCAGCGAAAGATCAAGCCACTCGAGAGCCGTCAAAAGACGGGAGAGTGGCATTTCCTCCGCCCCCAGTTGCCGCTTCACCGTCGGCAGGGAGCAATCCCAAACTTTCGCCAAGTCGGCGTAAGTGTGATTTTGCTTTTTGAGGAGCTGCTTCAGCGCCGTTTTGATCTTGTTCTGAGTTAGACCCGCGTCCATCGCGATGCTCCTGAGCCAAATCTAAAAGCTCTTGGTGTCTTAGTTTTTGCGAAACCTGCATTTGATGCCACATTTTGACCTCCCTTGAATTCCCTAAGCTAATAGAAAGGGAGGGGGTTCGCGAGGCCCATGCTTAAGGGATCATAAAATGATACCTTAAGCAACGAACTAGGATCAACCTTCGGCACTTCCGTATTCCAAAGACCCTGGCCAAAATTTGCGTCTACCTTGAATCCGTTTCACAAACACTTTGGTCCAGACCGCGTAAATTGAAATTCAACCAGGCACCGGCTATGCAATCCCGAATTGCATGACACGGACGTCGCTTAAGCCTTCGAAGCTCAGCCTTCTATTGCCTTTTCTGGCCACCGTTCTGTTATGGGGCTGCGCACCCGCTGAAAAACCTCAGGAAGAAGTCGATCCCGCTGCCGGAATCCCAGAAGAGGGCGGATTTTTCGAATCCACCGACGAAAAAATGCCGATTGCGGTTCGCACCGCCAGTCAGTCGGTCTTTCGAATTGTTGTGCCCACTACCGACTCACTACAAGAAGTGGACACCTCCTTCGGCGCGGTTTATTTGCTTAAAATGTGGATAAGCTTCAACGAAGCCGATCCAATGCTGCGCTCGGTGCTGATCGCTCAAATTGAGTATTGCGCCAGGGAACAAGGTTTCTTTAACTCCAAAGAGAAAAAGTGTCGTATCGCGAATTCCTTCAATCGCGGCACCGCCTTTCTTCTGAACGATGGAAAGACACTGTGGACAGCGGCGCACCTTTTGGACCGCGCCTTCGCGGCAAAAGATATCGCGCCCGTGTTTGTCATCGATAAAGACGGTAAACCCTTCTTTGATCCTTACACGCAACCGTCGCGCATCACCCGTCCACACCCGACGGCGAGCGATCCACATGTTGATTACGCGCGCCTCGATCTTCCGCGCGAAATTGGAGCACCACTCACCCTATCGCCGCGTGCCCCCCGAGCCGGCGAATCGGTTTACGCAATTGGTTTTCCCACCTGCACCAATTGCGAAACCACCCAAAAAATCT
>JBEIHA010000325.1:0-3617 GCA_040381635.1 Pseudobdellovibrionaceae bacterium | reverse complement strand
GTCGAAGGGAACCATATATTCAGGTAGCTTTCGACGGCAGGCTTCGATCAGATCAAGTTTTTCTTGATTCGTAATTGAGGTTTTCTCGATGAACGAAAATAAGAGTTCACCCGGCTTAGGGAGTCCGGGCCAAACTAGGGTGATCGTTCGTAACGATGTTTCTTGCCTTAGCACACCGTCGATTTCACCTAATTCCACCCGAAAGCCGCGCAGTTTAACTTGATCATCACTTCGGCCCAGGAACTCAAAACCAAACGATCCAGTTTTCATAAGGTCACCGGTGGGATACCAGCCCTCGGGAAAGTTTCCTCCACCATCGAAATAAGATTGGATCACCTGTGGTCCTCGCAACTGTAGTTCACCCCGTTCGTTGAGCCTAGCCTCATTGGGCGGAAGCACGTGCCCGATGGGCACAAGATCATTCGCCCCACTTGCAATCGCTTCGCCCGGTGCGCAGCTTAAATGAGTTATACCCACGGTGGCCTCCGTCGGGCCGTAGATGTTGTGAAGCCGAGAGGCGCGGGCGCAATATCGCCAGGCCTGTGCGGTGGTCACTTGCAAGCCTTCTCCGCAAAAAAGTGATTCTCTTAATCCGGGCATAGGTTCGAGCGAAGTTAATGCACGTGCCACCACACTGGGGGTAGAAAACCAAACGGTGAGACCAAGTTCGTTCACCGCTCTGGCGGGTGTCATCAACCGTTTTTCATTTACGTGAACAAGGCAGGCTCCGGCCGACCAGCACGTAAACAAATCATGTACGCTAAGATCAAAGGCCAAATCGAAGGTCTGCGATACGCGGTCGGTTTCCCGCAAGGGAATGACTGCGGATATCGCCGATAAATAAGAAAGGATCTGCGTCTGCCGAATGGCGATGCCTTTCGGTAGGCCAGTACTGCCCGAGGTGAAGAGCAAATAAGCGATTTCCCCAGTGGGCTGTGGACCAGAGGTGGTGAAAGCCGAGGCCTTGCCGCTTTCGTTGGAGCGTAGAATAAGTTCTGGATTCGCTTGACGAAGGACAGCTTCCCGCCGTGCCACCGGCCATGAAGCAGGAATCGGCATGTAGGTTTTGCCGGAGGCAAGAATAGCCAGGATAGAAATGTAAGCGTCCGTGCCGCGTGGGCAATCAAAAGCGATGATTCCCGAGCCAAGTTTGGCTTCACGAGAAATTTTGTCGGCGAGCCGAAGCGCTCGATCACTGACCTCTTGGTAAGTGAGAACTTGGCGTTCGTCTTCAATGGCGTTTTTATTCGGCCATCTCTTCGCGGATTCAAAAAAAATTTCAGCTAATGAGGAGCGCGGCATTTGGCCTCTAGAATTGAAAATAGATAAAAGTATCGCTGTCAAAATTGCCCAAAGTCAAAATCAACCAGACGAGAATGGCGTAAACCCAAGGAGGCGTGGAGGTCGCCTTTGTTTCGCGAAGGAAGGTAACCGCGAGCATTCCCAACATCGCCGCGAGTAGTTTTTCGAAATGTTCAGGCCAAAGGGAATCAATAGACGCCTTGCCAACCCCCAATAAACGCAAATAAACGTCCATGGCCTCGTTGACTGAGGGGGCTCGAAACATAACCCAGCATAAACACACGAGACTAAACGTAAAAGCCACCCGTGCGTAGGCCGAAAACAGCGATTCGGATCGCCATGGCGGTAGCAAAATAGACAAACAGTAAAGAGCGCCGTGCAAGAGCCCCCAGACTATAAAAGTCCAGTTCGCACCATGCCAGAGGCCGGAAAGCGCGAAGACCAAAATAACCGCCGCGTACGGGCCTCCTCCAGAGGGAAATTTTCTTACCAGTGGATAGTAAACGTATTCGAAAAACCACGAAGTCAGGCTGATGTGCCAGCGACGCCAGAAATCAGGAATAGAGGACGCCAAGAACGGGTCCTTGAAATTTTCGCTTAGCGTGACACCGAAAAGCAGCGAGCTTCCCATAGCGATACCCATGTACGCCGAGAAATCAAAATAGAGCTGTAATCCAAATCCGTAAACCGCCAACCAAACTTGCCAGGGAGGGAAGGCGCCCGGATCCAGGTAAATGGGCCTAATCATCACGCCGAGACTGTCTGCGATCAGGATCTTCTTAAGCAAACCGATCAATACTAAGTGACCCGCAAGCTTCACCTGGTTTGAGGTTGGCCGCTCAATTGTTTTCAGCTGGACAAGCAGGGTGGAAGCGCGCTCGATCGGTCCGGCGATCATTTGCGGAAACCAGGCGATAAAGAGCGCAAAGCGCCAAAAGTTTTTTTCAGCCGAAAAGATTCCGCGCTTCACGTCCGTGACGTAGGAGATCGCCTGAAGTGTGTGAAAAGAAATTCCTAGTGGCAAAAGAAGTGTAAGGACGGGAATCTCACCGCCATCGTCTAGCCAACGCAAAATTAAATTGAGTTCCTGGGTAAAGAAACCAAGGTACTTAAAGACAAAGAATGTAGAGAGATTAGCGATAATGGCAGCAGCCCAAGCGCCGCGAACGTGGATTGTCAGGGCCGCCCCGTAATTTATAATCGTTAAGGCAAGGATAACCAGAGCGTAGCCCGGCTTCCAGTAAGCATAAAAGAAGTAAGAGGCCACGGCCAGAAAACTAATGCGCGCGCGAGCCGGCAGGCTAAACGTGAAGCCGACGGTCAAAGCCAAGAAAATAAAGTAATTCAGCGACGTGAAAAGCATTAGCGGGCCAACCATTCCTTGGGCGTGGCTTGGCTAAGCTGATTAGCGAAGGGCCTAGTGCCGACGGGGCTTAAGTGCAGCAAATCGAGATACATTGTTGAATGAATCTCGATGGGCAGAACTTTTCCGCCGGCGGCCTCCGCGGCGGAGAGAAGAAAGTCATCCCGGCGTTTGGCCGAATCTACGGATCGTGGATAGGCGGGGAATTCTTTGAAGTTAACAACCACAACGTGATCAGCAAGTGAAGAGAGCCGTCGCATGGACTGCAGGATTCTCGTCGTGTAGTTAGGATCTAGGCGAAGCTCCACGAAGCCACAGCAGCCGTCTTGCATTCGTACCAACATCCTTAGGTTTTCACCCTCACGGACGAAGCTATACGCGGACTGCACCATCTTGGTCTCGACATTGTCGCGTCGGTAAAATCGTCCGCGCGTGCGGAGACTCCAAGCTTCCGATCGAGTGGAATACGAATCATTCATAATATCGAACAGGGCACCGAAGCCCGTGTCATGATCGGGTAAAACGGCGTGCAACGTGCGCCTCATCATCACCGGAAGTTGCATGAGGCTGCGCTCGCCCCAAAGCCATTTGTTTCCCAACATGCTTATCTTGTCTTCGGCATCGCCCGGGACGCTGGACCAGAGCGAAGGTTCAAAATAGACCGCTGGCAAATCGTGAGTTTTTAAAAATTCACCGAAATGATCGAGAGCCTTCGTGGTGAGCCGTGATATTGGGAAGTGGACAAAAATAATTTTGGGCCGGACACGGTGGCGTTCGAGCTCATCCGCGATTCTCTCGAAATAAAGGGGCAAAAATGTGCCGTTATTCCGGATGCCCATGTTGAACGAATAGGTGGATTTTCCATCCTGGTGATTGAAGTAGTCGTAGGCCAAGGGGTCAAAGCTTACCTCGATTTCAGAGGCACCCAAGAAGAGCACGACATTTTCTGTCG